>JAGQOC010000104.1 GCA_020427745.1 Phycisphaerales bacterium
TGGTAGAGCACCGGGTCGCCGCCCATCGCGGGATCGAAGATCCCGATGTGCATGATGCGCTCGAAGAGCAGCAGGAACAGCGTGATACCGATGACCGGCGTCGCGAGCACCTGGATGATGCTGGTCGCGTACACGCCCCAGATAAACAGCGGCATATCGAACCAGCCCATCCCGGGCGCGCGGAGCTTGTGGACCGTGACCACGAAGTTCATCCCGGTCAGGATCGACGAGAATCCGAGGATGAACGCCGCCATCACCATCAGGACCACGCGGAGGTGGTCGGCGTCGGTCGTGGTTGAGTACGGCGTATAGAAGGTCCAGCCCGTGTCCACGCCGCCCATGATGATCGACAGCACCCCGAAGAGCGAGCCGATCACATAGATGTACCAGCTGAGCAGGTTCAGACGCGGGAACGCGACATCCTTCGCCCCGAGCATAATCGGTAAGAAGAAGTTGCCCAGCGAAGCCGGGATCGACGGCACGATGAACATGAACACCATCACCGCTCCGTGGAGGGTGAACGCGCGGTTGTAGGCCTCATTGGCGTTCTCCGCACCGATCAGGTGCGCGATGGGCTCGAGGCGCTGACCCGTGGTCGAGACCACCTGGGTCTCCAGCCCGTCGACGATCTCGGTCGTCACGACGGAGCGGACCGGGTCGAGGAGCTCGATGCGGACGGCGAGCGCGGCGACGCCCCCGATGAAGAACATCGTCAGCACCGCGACGAGGTACATCACCCCGATCTTCTTGTGATCAACGGTGGTGGCCCACTGCCAGATCTTCGCGACCATCCCGGGCGGACCGGAGAAGTACGAGCCTTCCTCGTGGTGGGCACCGGCGTGTGCGTCAAGCGTACTCATGAATCACTCCCGGCGGTTTCGTCCGCCTCCGTTGTGCCTGCATTTTCTTCGGGTGCCGAACCATCATCCCCCTCCGTCGCACCGCCCCGATCGGAGAGGGTCTTGATGAAGGCGATGACATTGAAAATATCGTCCTCGCTGAGCTGGGCGCTGAACGAGGGCATCGCGGCCGTGAAGCCGTTGACGACCTGAGCGTTCGGGTCGAGGATGGACTGGCGGTAGTAGTTGTCGTCACGCGGGTGCGTCGACCCGTCCGTGAGCTGGACATCGTACCCGTAGCCATATTCCACGCCGTCGACGGTCGCGTGCGACCATGTGGGCCCTGTGTTCTTGGTGCCGTCGATGGTGTGGCAGATCTTGCAGTTCGCGTTCCAGATCTTCTCGCCCTCTTCGACCGGGCTCCCCTTGACCGCCCAGGACGCGATCTTGTCCTGATAGGTATCCTTGGGCACGACCCGGATGGTCGCGGCCATGCGGGAGTGCTCGTCGCCGCAGTACTCGGCGCAGAAGACCCACATATCCCGCTGGATGGTCACATCGTCATCCTGGATATCCGACTCGGTCAGTTTCGGGGTCTTGAACCCGAACCCGGTGTAGCGGTTGGGCACGACATCGAGCTTCGTGCGGAAGTCCGGGATCCAGAACGAATGGATCACATCGGCGCTGACCATTTTGAGCTGGACATGCGTGTCCTCGGGGACATAGAAGATCGGGTAGTCGAGCCCCTTGGTCACCACGCCCGTCGCCGGGTCTTTGTAATAACTCAGCGGCTGCTGCTCGGGCGATTTCGCCCCGTTGGGGTAGATCGCCGTCCACGACCATTTCATCGCGTTGATCCGCAGTTCCATCGCATCGTCCGGGGCGACGATCTTCTTCGTGTATCCCTGGAACCCGAGGATGAAGAACACGAGCATGCTCGAGGACGGGACAACGGTCCAGAAGATCTCCAGCAGCGTGTTGTGGTGCGGGCTGGGCTGCGCCGCGACACCGGGACGCCGGCGGTACTTGAAGGTGAACCACACCATCAGCGCCATCAGCACCACGAAGAAGAAGACGGAGAACCAGAAGATCATCATGAACATCGCGTCCGACTCGGCGCCGGCGATCGACGCGGCGTCTTCGCCGAAGATGATCTTCTGGAGAGAGCTCGGGTCCGTACTTGCTAGCACAGGCATCCTCATGACACATGCCCCGCATGGGCGCCGCTCGGGTGATTGGCGCGGTTTTTGGAATCCATATCGTGTATCCCTCCACCGGGTGTCTGTCCCCGGCGTTTGTGGAGTTGTTCTTTCAGGAGCATCAGCCCGATCGCGCCGAACAGCACGAACATGACCAGGAGCGCCCCGATCTTCATCAGCTGCATCGCCTGCATGGTGTACGCCCCGGCGTTGGGGTCGTAGCGGTAGCAGAAGTGCATGAACCGATCACCAAGGCTCTTGGCGATCTTGCCCTCGCTCGCGTCGAGCAGCGAGAGCTTCATCTCGTTTGGCGGGTACTCGAACCCGAAGAAATAGCGTGTCACCTTGCCCTCGGGTGAGAGCACCATGAGCCCGACCGGGTGGGAGAACTCGCCGTTGGGCAGCTGCTTGAACTCGTAGCCCACCGAATCGGCGAGCTTGCGGATATTCACCGCGTCGCCCGTGTGGAAGTTGAAGCCGCCGATCGTCTTCGGATCATCCGAACGGTTGTACTCCGCGACGAAGCCGGTCTTGGAACCCAGAGCGTGCGAGGTGGTCTCGGTGTGATCGAAGCTCACAACGACCACGCGGTAGTCCTCGCCGGCGAGGTAGTCCAGCTCGTTGATGCAGCCGGTCAGCTTCTCGAGCACGACCGGGCACACGACCGGGCACTCGTAGTACACGAGCGCGAGTACGACCGGCTTGGTGCCGTCGAAGTACTTGCTGAGCCGGACCGTCTCGCCCTCGGCGTTGGTGAACTCCGCATCCAGCGGCGCGTAGCGACCGAGGTTCTCGGTGAACCCGACGCCGTTGAGCTCCCGGATCTCCTCGCGGCTCTTGAGCAGCTGCCCGCTCGCGGGGCGCACGATGACCGCGACGACCGCGAGGATCGTCAGTGTCATCAGGATGCCCCGCCGTGCGTTGCTCATCAGTTGCCCGCGCCCTCGTAGTCGGCGATCACGAGGTCCATCGCATCGTTGATCGAGACACGGACCTGACCCGCGCCGGGGTCCGCGAGACGCTCGCGGACCGCCAGCTTCTCTTCGTACGATGCTTTCGCTGCTTCGGTGGTCTCGTTGATCTTCGACTTGTAGCTGCTCATGTAGCTGTTGAAGTAGACAACGAGAACGATGATTACGAACAGCACACCGAACACCATCCCGATGAATGTCAACGCCATCCATTTCGGGCTGACATGCGAGGCGTGCTCGAGCTGCGGGGCCATTTCGTCGCTTGTATGGGCGTGCCATTGGTCGCTCATGCTTTTCTCCACTCGTCCGCACCCGTGTGCGGTGGTTTTCTTTTCTCAACGGATTCGTTCGAGCCCGTCCGGTTGATTCACTCAGTCGTGCTTACACATAGTTCTTGTGGTTCATGGATTCGTGCAGCATTGGGTCCTTGATGGGAAGCAGCGGGCTCCTGCCGATCTTCCACGCAAGGATCGCGCCGTAGATCCCGAGCACCCCCACCACACCCGCAAGGTCGAACAGCACGCTGCCCGACGCGAAGCCCGGGTCCGCGGCACCCGCGCGATCGTTGGCGTACGCCATCGGGCGGATAATCCAGGCCATGTCCAGCACGGTGACCACGAGCACATACACGCCCATGAAGGTCAGCAGCGCGGGTGTCCGCTTGGTCTTGCGCCAGATCAGCAAAAGGAACGGCACCACGAAGTGACCGATGCACATGACCGCGAAGAGCCACTGCCAGCCGTTCTGCTGACGGAAGACATACCACGCGGTCTCTTCCGGGATGTTCGAGTACCAGATCAGGAAGTACTGGCTGAACCCGATGTAGCCCCAGAACACCGTGAAGGTGAACATCAGCTTGCCGAGATCATGGAAGTGCTCGTGCGTCACCAGCCCGGTGAGCTTGCCCTTGGCGAGCAGACGCGAGCAGATCAGCGTGACGGCGGCGGTCGACGCGAGGGCACAAGCCGCGAAGTACATCACGCCCCACATGGTCGAGAAGAACCGGTAGTCCAGCGACATCAGGAAATCGAACGCCGCGAACGCGGTTGTGAGCGCGAAGCACGGGATGCCGAACCCGGACCAGAAGCGTGCTTTGCGCCCGAGTGTGCGATCGCCGGTCTCATCGCTCTTGCGCGACCAGGCGAACAGCAGCGAGCTGAGCCCGATCCAGACCAAGCCGTAGACGAGGAAGCGGATCGTGAAGAACCCGGTGTTGAGGTACGCGGATTTGACTTCGAGCAGGTGGCTGGACTCAACCTTGTGCGGATCGAGCCAGTCGAAGAGCACACCGTGCGACGCGATCTCGATAATCACGATCGGGATCATCATGACCCAGACCCAGCGGAGCATCCACGCGACATTCTCGAACTGACGACGCATCGTGATGGACCAGCCCGCGTTCAGCGAGTGGAAGACCATCACAAAGAACAAAGCACCCAGCGACATCGCGAGCGCCGTGAAGACGCCGACCTCGTACGCCGCAAGCGCGTGGTACGGGTTGATCGTGAACCAGCCGATGATCGTGACGACAAGACCGAGAACTCCGAGCCCCGCGAAGATCTTGCTCAGCCCGCCGAGCGCACCGGGTGCGAGCGTCGTGTTGTCCTCGCTCATCCGCGGGTCCGCGGCGATCTTTGCGAGCCGCGATTCCCACTCGGAATCCTGCAACGCCGTAACGGCTGGTGCGGGGTTGTTGGCAGCGATCTGGGTCATCCTTCACCCCCTGAGGTCTCGGTCTGGGCGGCCTGCAACGCGCGGATGTACGAGACGATCGCCCAGGCGTCCGCCTCGTCCACGGCGTGCTTGTACGAGGGCATCCGCAGATCGCCCGTCGGTGTCCACAGCCCCTCGCGGATCACATGGAACAGGTACCCGTCCGCACCGAACGCGCCGTTGCGCTCGGTGTATTTCGGGTCCGTCAGATTCGCCGGCGGGATCGACCAGAGACGACCAACCGTCCCCGAGTTCACGCCCTGCGCGTCGTAGCCGTGGCACATCGAGCAGTAGATGTCGAACCGCTCCTGCCCGCGGGCGAGCAGCTCCTTGGTCACCTTCACCGGCATCCGCTGGACATACTGGTCCGTCGTCCCCGCGACGAGCCCGAAGTAGTACGACTCGTCGCTCTTGAGCGCGTCGGCCTGGCTCTTGAGCATGTCCGCGGCCCACGCCGGCGCTTCGTCCTCGGCGTGGAAGGTGTTGTCGCCGTACGCGACCGTCCCGGGAAGACGCGGGCGTTGCCCCTCGCCGTCGGCGAAGAACTTCGACTCGCTCTGCGCCTTGACTTTGGGCTGGTCGTCCATGTCCGGGAAGAACTGGTGCGGCGGCTTGTCCGAGCGGTCGCCTCGGCACCCGCTCATCGGGGAGAGGATCGCGCCCGCGAGGAGCATCGTGATCCCCGCCGCGACCCTGGCCCGTGTTGTGGTGTTCGTGTGGGTCATATCAGTCCTCTTCCTCGATCAGCGTGATGTGCGTGCCGCCGATCTCTTCGAGCAGGGCACGGGTTTTCACCGGGTCGAAGTTCGGGTCCTCCGCCTCGATCGCGACGACGAATACATCGTTGCTCGCGTGGCAGAACCGCTCGTGGGTAAACAGCGGGTGGTGGAACCGGGGGAGCCCGTTGAGCGCCAGCATCCCGAAGATGCACATAAACGCCGTGAACAGGATCCCGAGCTCGAAGGTCACCGGCAGGAACGCCTGCCACGCGTCGAACGGCTTGCCCTGTACGACAGTCGGGAACAGCACCGCGGTCGTCCCCCACTGCAGCAACGCACCGACGCAGACGCCGGTGATCGCCGCCCCGCCCGCCATCAGCGGGAGCTTGGTCGTCTTGATCCCCATCGCGGATTCCATGTCATGGATCGGGAACGGCGTGTGCACATCCCACTTCGTGTAGCCCGCATCGCGGACATGCTCCGCGGCGTGGAACACCTTGGGCGTCTCGGTGAACTCCGCGACCATGCCGTACACCCGGTTGCCACGCTCGGTGACGAACCGCGGCGCGGGCTTGCGCATCATCATCGGGAAGTAGTCCGCGATGCCCGAAAGAAGATCATTCATCATTGAACTCATGTCCGGTCTCCTTTCAGTGGTGCTCGTGGGGGCTCGCCTGCGGCATCACGATCTTGACCTCGGCCAAGGCAAACACCGGCAGGAACTTGAGGAACAGCAGGAACAGCGTCAGGAAGATGCCGCACGAGCCGACGAAGATCAGGATGTCCACCCAGGTCGGGAAGAACATGTGCCACTCGCCCGGGAGGAACGCCCGGTGCAGTGAGGTGACGATGATGACGAATCGCTCGAACCACATCCCGATTGTCACCGCGAGCGCGACGATCCAGATCACCACGGGCGACTGCCGGCAGCGGCGGAACCAGAACAGCTGCGGGAACACCACATTGCAGGTAATCATCGTCCAGTACGCCCACCAGTACGGTGCGCGATCCGGGCGGACGCGGCTGTTTGCGAACACCGAGAACTCGTACTCGTTCGCGCCGTACCAGGCGATGAAGAACTCCAT
>JAGQOC010000105.1 GCA_020427745.1 Phycisphaerales bacterium
GGCAGTGCATCACGCTGATGATGATCCCGGGAGCAATGCTCGGCACGCCGATGTCGATCACCCTCTCCCTCCTCAGCGCCTTCCTGCTCTTCCGCGCGTTCGATATCCTCAAGCCCTGGCCCGCCGGCGCGATGCAGAAGATCGCGGGCGGATGGGGCATCCTCCTCGACGACCTCTTCGCGGGGCTCATGGGCGGCGTGGTCATCCTGATCGGTGCCGCCGTGTTCGGCTGATCAGAATCCCGTTCTTGAATCAGTTCCAGGTGTTGTTGCCGCGGTTGGTATCGGGGAGCAGCCCACGCGGGTCCAGCGTGATCCTGCGGATCGCTCGCCCGCCCGTGCGGATCGTCGCACGCCAGCGATCGGTGGCGAACCAGATCTCGACCGGGAGCTCAACGGTCTCCGACGAGCCGTCCTTGTACTCGACGAGCATCTCGACCGGCATCACCATCGGCCCGTTGTTCTCGAGCGCGACCACCGCCCCGCCATCGACCTGGGTGACCTTGTCGATCGCCTGGTCGAGCGTGTAAGGCTCCATGAACCACCCACGCCAGAACCAATCCAGATCCATCCCCGACGCATCACTCATGGTGCGGAAGAAATCACTCGGCTGCGGATGCTTGAACGCCCAGCGGTTGATGTATGTCCGGAACGCGGCATCAAACCGCTCATGCCCGAGCACAAACTCCCGCAGAATATACAACCCGAGCCCGGGCTTGCGGTACTGCAACCGACCAACCCAACGCGGCCATGTCTTGTCCGGCGCGGTCATCACGGGCTGCGGGTGCACCGAGCGGGCATCCTCGATCGTCTGCGCGACCGCGCGATCGATGTCTGGGTCCCCCTGCTTCCATTCTGCCTTGGAGTACAGATTGATGAAGGTGTTGAACCCCTCATCCTGCCACATGTACCGGCGTTCATCGGAGCCGACAAACATGGGGAACCAGGAGTGCCCCACCTCGTGATCGGTGACACCGAACATCCCCTCCGGATTGGTGCGGTCCCCGCAGAAGACAATGCCGGGGTACTCCATCCCGCCCTCCGGGCCGTTGATGTTGGACATCACCGGGTACTGATAGGGGTAGAGAAACTCCGAATAGAACTCGATCGAGTGCTTGATCGCCCGCGTTGATCCCTTCCCCTCATCCGTGTTCAGCCACGCGGTCGCTTCCTTGGGATAGAGCGACTGGCAAAGGACGGATCTCTGTGCACCGTTGGTGTCCGTTATTGTCGCGGTGCACGCATCCCAGATGAACGCATCGGACGCCGCCCACGCGAATGTCCGTGCGTTGTCGATCCCAAACCTCCATGTTTTCCAGCCCTCAGTAGTATCGGTCCCGGCCTCTTCCGGCGGGATGATCCAGACGGGCTCATCAGATCGCTGGGCCTCGTTGAGCCGCGCAAGCTCATTGGACGGGAGCACCTCGCCCGCGTTGGTCAGCAAGCCGGATGCCGCAACGCGGTAGCTGCTCGGGACCGTGATCGCAACAGAGTACGAGCCGTAGTTGGTGTAGAACTCGCCCGATCCGAGATACGGCAGCGTGTTCCAGCCATTAACATCATCGTACATGCAGATGTGCGGGAACCACTGAGCGATCTCGAAGATCTTCCCGTCCTCGACGCTCTCAGCCCCCATCCTGCGCAAATGCGGCGGGATCCTGAACGAATAATCAATCGACAGCGTGAACCGCTGACCCGGACGAATCGGCGTGGGCAGCTCGACGCGGGCGAGCGTGTCGTAGACCTCCATATCGAGCATGCTGCCGTTGGATGTGATGGACCCGATGTCGTACCCGCCGTCGAAGTCGTCATCGAGCACCTTCATCACGCCGCCCGGCGTGCGAGACAGCGAGCCGGTCGAATCGGTGCGGAACAGGTTCTGCTCGAGCTGGAGCCAGAGATAATCGAGCGTGTCGGGTGAGTTGTTGGTGTAGACCAGGCGCATGGACGCCTCGATCGACTCGGTGTCGGGATCGAGCGTGACATCGATGGTGTAGTCCGCGCGGTTCTGCCAATAGTCCGGCCCCGGCGCACCCGAGCCAAGCCGGACACCGCTTGCATCGGGGTAGTCGATCGGGTCGAAGATCGAACCCGCGCCTGTCCCGCCGGCGCGTCGGAATCCCTCGTCGACCGCGCCCACCCTGGTCGCGTCACCGACATTGCCGGCTCCCCGTGCGGAGGTCGTTGATCCGGTCGAGGCACAGCCCGCGAGGGTGATACCAACAACCGCGAGCGTGCTCCGGAAAATGAGTGTGCGAAGAATCAGTGCGCGTGCCATTCAGCCTCCGTATTCCCCCGATGAACGATCGAGGAACTACGATAGCCGGCTCTCCGCGTGGATGCCTAGAGCCTGCGGTCCAGCAGACGGTACTGCACCGCCTCGGCGATATGCTCGGCGCGGACAGACTGGGCACCCTCGATATCCGCGATTGTCCTCGACACCCGGCGGATTTTGTCGTACGCCCGGGCGCTGAGCCCAAGCTGCACCATCGCCTGCTCAAGGAGTGTCCTCGCCGGGTCATCCAAGACCATCATGACATCGAGCTCGCGTCCGCTGAGCCGCGCGTTGGGTTTCTCGCCCTGTCGCGGGCGGGAAAAATCGCGGGCCTTGAGGACCTGCTCACGCATCTGCGCGGTGCTCGTCCCGGTCTTGGCGGTCGAGAGCTCCTTCCAGGGCACCGCGGGCGCCTCGACATGCAGATCCACCCGATCGAGCAACGGCCCGGACAGCCTTGATAAGTAGCGGTCCATCTCGCGCTGCCCGACTTCACCAGGGGCGATATCGCCGCGCGGCGTGGGATTCATCGCGGCAACGAGCATGAACGACGCCGGGAACCTCACCGATCCGTGCGCACGCGCGATGGTGACCACATGATCCTCGAGCGGCTGACGCATCGTTTCGAGAACAGGGCGTGAGAACTCGGGGAGCTCGTCGAGGAAGAGCACGCCGTGATGAGCGAGGGAGATCTCCCCCGCCCTCGGGACGACGCCCCCACCGACAATCGCCGGCGCACTCGCGGTATGGTGCGGCGAGCGAACGGGGCGGACGGAGACCAAGCCTTCCTTGGCGTCCAGCTCCCCGGCGCTGGAATAGATCCTCGTCACCTCGATCGCCTGCTCGGTCGTCATCGGGGGCAGGATCCCGGGCAACGCCTTGGCCATCATGGTCTTCCCGGTGCCCGCGGGCCCGAGCATGACGATGTTGTGTCCAAGCACCCGTCACGGCTCACGGCCTCAGAACCCAGTTCGAACCGGACTTCGTCGATCCTCCAGGGGTTGTTCCCTCCCTTCTGGAAGTGCCCCTTGCTATTCTTCGGCTGCTTCTGGGGGTGACGCGTGGCCCGCACATCGATCCCCCGCGTTGTCCGCCTGAGTACCCGCCGCTTCTCGTCATCGGAGAGCTTGTGTTCGGATGCCACCAGGACCCGGGCGGCCGCAAACATCTTCCGCACCATCTCTCCGTCGCCCCGGCCGTCCTTCTGGGAAATGACCCCCAGCTGCCGCTTGAGCGCCTGGATCTGTGATCTGGCCGACCCCGACCGATCAAGATACTCGGCTTTGGTGATCTCGCCATCGGCACGCATGTCCGTGAGCCGGGTTAGCCGGGCTCCGAGTTTATTGATCTGCTTCGTCAACCGAGCCCGCTCATTGGCGATTGACTCATCCGCCTCTCTCGCACGGATCTCTTCAAGCACCTTGGTCAGGAAGCTTGGCTCGCTCACCGCCCGCACGAATGCTCTCCAGACGACCTCATGGGCCATCGCGCAAGGGATCCACGGCCCGCCGCGTGTGCCACGCGGCGGGCGGTAGAGCGATCCCCGGGTGGGGGTATCGACCGTGGCTTTGTACCCATTCATGGTGAGCAGCCCGCTCAGCAGACGCGGCTTGGATGTCCGAGGTACCGGCTGCACCTCCTGAGCCGCATACCAGACTTCCTTGGTCACGATCGCAGGATGGGCGTCCTCCACCACCACCGCCTCGTGCCGGTTCATGTCGAAGCGGAATGTCCTCGAACCGGGCTTGCTGGTCCAGGCACTGCTCACCAGGCAGCCCCGGTACGCCGGATTCGCGAGGACCCTCGCGAGCGAGGCCTTCCACCAGACACCGCCACGCGGACCGGGCACACCCTCCGCATTGAGGGTCTTCGTGATCTCGCCGATGCTGATGCCGGTGCTCGCCATCTCGAACACCCGCTTCACCACCGCCGCCTTGTCCGGCACGATCTGCAGCGTCCCGCGCCCGGGCTCGCCCCGGTGCGGGTTGCGGTACCCGTAGGGTGTGAGACCGGAGTTCTTCAGCCCCTGGCGGGCCTTCTCGCGTTTCCCGCGTTGCTGGCGTTCCTTGATCCGCTCGGCCTCTGCGCGATCCACCAGCCCCTGGATCCCGATCATGAACCGCTCGTCGAGGCTGCTCAGATCGCGGACCACCCCGCCGATGATGACCTTGAGGCGGCGTTCACGCAGCTCGCGGAGCAGCCCGGCAACCTCCAGTTCGTCGCCGCGTGTCAATCGGGACTGCTCGTGGACATAGAGCGCGTCTGGCTCGGTCTTGCGGATGCACGCAAGGACATCCTGCAGCACCGCGCGGTCCTTGCTCGCCTGCGTGGCGGACTCGCTTCCTTTATAGATAGCCACCGTCCGCCAGCCCTCCCGATCGGCGATCGCGTGGTACTGGCGTTCCTGGGCGTCGAGGGATGCGCCCTCGTGCGCCTGCTGCTCGGTCGAGACCCGGAACATCGCGACAACCCGCATGGGACACCTCCTTGGATCTAGGCAACTCGTGCGTCCGACGAATCTACGCTCGACTCGGCGCGGAGTTGCGCCATCACCTCAGAAACCGGGCCATCGGCCCAGACCCGTGTGATTTTCCTGACCAGATCGAGGTTTCCCGCTTCCGCAGCTTCAAGGAGGAGGGCCTTGATGGCCGCTTCCTGGGCCTCGACAGCCGCGGCGAGGTCGAGCAGCATGTCGGCAAACTCGGGTGCGTGCGATTGGGGGAGGGGTACTTGTTCAGTGCGGTTGGCACTGGGCGATGAGGTGGATGTGGCGTGTTTATCAAGGCCGGGTTCGGCGCTGCCATCGAAGAGGGGGGTATGGTTTGGCATGGTGTGCTCACTGGGATGGGTGTGATGTGTCTTGTTTTTGCGCTTTGTGTGGCAGTGAGAGGTTGAGTATCTGGGCGGAAGTCTCCTTGGGAATGAGTTTCTCGCCATGAGAGCGACTGATCAGATCAGTGTCAAGATCAAACCTGAAAGTTTTCTACTGGATGAACTCGGCATCGGCGTATTCATGTGAAATGCATTTATGTGCCTTCTGAATAATCAAACAATGCTCCGGACACAAGTTCAGCCATGAGAAACTGATTGACAAATCCAAAGGATGTGTGGTAACCAGTAGCATTCTTGAACAACTGAGTTGCAAAATGCCTACTGAAATCTCTCGAAAGAGTGTCTACACACACCAATATCCGAGCCAAACACCAGACTCGATGATTCGTCGTGACGAAGAGCGAATCCACATGCTGGCAAGCCTCATCGGCACGCATGTATCGACAGATCTGGCGCCATCCAAATTGCGAATTCACTTTTCGTCCACTAACACAGCCGCATTTATCAAGTGGATGCTCCTAGGCGGTACCGATCCGGGGAAGGCGGAAAGGTTACAACAAAAATTCAAACACAGATCACAGAGATCGATCGATTACACGACAGCCACTTTATGCGAGCTCATACAGAGTGTGACCCCTCTGCCCTTTCCAGACATTCTTCTAAGCCGTATAAAGGAGGTTTTGCATGATGCTCAGCTCAATCCACCCCAAAATGGAACGAAATTTGCCAAGGAAGTTAATGAACTTCTTGATCTTTGTGGGCTGAAACTCGTCAGTCACGGGAAAACAACCGGGCGAGTTCGTTGCACCAAACGCAACTATCTATACATTTCTTTCAGCTCGAATGGATGCCGAGGTTTTCAAAACACCGATTTTGATCTGATCCCACAACATCAACAATTAGGATAAAAGCAGAAAGTTTTCAAACCTACTCCTTTAGCTTTACCTTGCTTGTTCGCTCCGCTTTTCCGAACATTCGCAAATACTCTGCCCGCCATTTCATAGCAAAATCGACCTTTGCATGTGGGATCGGATTTCTCAAGGAAACCTTGTCCGATTTGAGCCGAGTTCTGGTTTTCTGTAGGTCGTAGGATACAAATCGCGTCCCAGAGTTTTTTCCCAATACTAGCCGATGCTCTAACGAGCGTATGGAATTCGTACGAGCGCTCAGAATTAGAGAGTGCACCTTGACGATTTCTTCGCCTTTCGGTGTTAGGCCTCTGAACCGAACCGGCTGAAGTACGACATGCTCGCTGATTCCACTGACAATGAGTGCACAATCGTCGGTAGTCACGAAATCGTTGTGAGTAATCACTTGATCATTCTCTACAATGAATCCGTCAGCCTTGCCTTCTCCGTAAACCGGGATAGCCAAGATAGCACCTCCCATTGCCTTCGCAGCAACGGACGCATGAACAGCGTGAATGTGCCTTGCAACAGACACCGAACAATCAAACCCTTTCTGTGGGTAGAGCGCTGCTAAAGCTACAGCAATGGATGAGCCAACGAACAAGCGTTTTTTACAATCAGGCAACAGCGACAGATGCCATGTCCGGGACGCCTGTGGCTCCGCTAGAACAGCCATTGTACCGGCCAACGGAATGGGCAACATCGTTGTACGCTGTGGTTCAGACTGTGGGCCAGTGAACAACGCTCTCAGTAGAGCAGTTACGGGCCGATCCTTATACTGAGAAGCTACCACACGCACCAGCTCCTGCAGTTTCTCAATCCCACCGTGCCGGTGAACAAAACGCTCACCCAAACAAACTACTAGCCATGGCGGACTGCGATCAGCATCTGAGATGTTTCCGCTTCGTTTGCCCCCCTGTTTTTGTGGTTTGATTCGCAGGCGGGGTGGCAAGAAAGAACCCTTCGCAGGATCATGTGCTGCAAAGCAAAGCGCAGAGACTGTCCCCCCTGTTTGGCCGGCTGAGAGTGCATGCTTCCCGTCGATCGGTGCAAAGCAGAAATCAAGCTCAAGTTCGCTCTCGGTTTTGGCTGCTGACGCTCTGCCCTCAGAATCATGGCTATGCAAGTCGTTGCCGCAGATATGTTCCCAGAGTATCGCTGGCTCAGTTGGCAGTGAACCTCCAGATTTATCATGCTCATAGATCTCATCGAAGACAGACATATGTACATTGAAATCTGACTGCGACATGAAAGCTGCCATTGAATAGGTCGCGAATGCAGCAAGTTCGTCTCGCTTGATTCCACGACCTTCTGCACCTGCCATCAAGATTGCAGTCTGTTCTGTACAACGAACAAGTTCAAGTACCGCCCTACGAATTCCAGAGTGCGATATATTCGGCATTTTTGATCCCCCCACCATTAAACCAGAGTATGGCCTATCGAGTTTAAAACAAGCTCGATCTCGATGTTCATTGCGGTTTCCTCAAATCAAGAATGCCGATTTAAAAACCATAGTGAACCTGCGAACTCGAACAACATATCGTGCGAAAAACCAGTAGTCTGTTAGACGCAAGTCAACAACCGATCATCGTATCTAGTACAACGCCGTCGTTGATAGTCGAATAAAGCATCAAAAAACCCCACCGCCGCTCCAACGGCGGATGGGGTTTACCAACCAGTCCGAGTCTCGAACCGATCAGCCGTAGATCGAATGATAGTCATGTTTCGTGACTCGGACTCCAAAGGGCAATCCAAGCCCAAGGAGATCCTTATGTATGCCGACCCCGAAGAAGTGAACCGTCAGGTCCGGACCGAGCAGACTGATCGGTTCGGACACTCAGACCCCGAAATCGCCCCTGACGACGCCCAGATCGGCATCGAGGGGTTGGTTTCGAACACGAGAGAGCTCTGCAACCGCTCCGCGGAACTCGCTGCCCGCAGCATGCCCGCCATCCCGATCGATATGGCCGGCGTGAACGCAGCAGCCCGCCGAGCGTTCGACACGGGCGATGTCCAAACCGCCCGCGCAGAGCTCGAGACCCACCAGGATCACATCTCCAACGACGCCCTCGGCGGGATGCCCGACGAGCTCAAGGAGACGAGTGCGGCGATAGAGCAACAGGACACCGAGCTTGCCATCGCGATCGCGAAGGAGAACCAGGCTGCCGAGCGCGTCGACAAGTTTGATCGTGCTCCCAAGAAGAAGGGCACTCCGTGGTCCGCGATCTCGATCGTTACGGTCGTTGTCCTCGCCGCGCTCACCATCTTCGTGTTCTTCAGCTCGCTGAAGGTCGTCCACCAGCTGCTTGAGGAGCTTGGTCGCGTCGACGACGGTGCCGACACACTGGTCTTGGCCCCGCTGACGGTCATTGCGCCGGTGGCCATCTACCTGATCGGCCTTTTCCAACGCGACACGGATGCCCGCAAGCGGCTTGTCTGCGGGGTTTCAATCGTTGCGTTGGTTTGTTTGGTCATCTGGGTGTCCATGCTGCCCATCGCCGATGCTCCCGGCGGCGGGTCATGGGGCTCCACGGATGATGAGGGTGTTGGGTTCGCGTGGTACATCAGCACCACCGCGCAGCTGCTCTTCGATGTCTTCTGTGCCGGTGCGTGCAAGCTCGCGATCCACCTGATCTGCGAGGCCCACGCCGGCGAACGCATCCGCCTGAGTGCCCGTTATCGGTTCCACTCGAAACGCGCGGGCGATCTGCAAGCCGCCAAATCCCAAATCAGCACCGTGAAAACCAAAATCAAGGCCAAGTCCAGCCAGGCCCACTCTCGGATGGCGGGGGCTCGCAAGATCGCGGTCGATCGGTTCGAGAAGCGCCTCAAGCTCCTCCGAACCGGGTTCCTGGACCTTCAGGATCGCGACCACCCCGAAGAACGCCATGACCCGTCCACGCATCAGGATGATGCAATCGACCCGGATCCCAACGAGAACTGAGCCGGCCTCAGCCACCAGTACCAACACCACCACCCTTTCCACAAGGAGAAAACATGTCCAAGTATCACCACATCTTGCTCACTCTTGTCGTGTTGCTCTGCAACACCATCTGCACAACCACCGCCGTGTCAGCAATGGATGAGGACCTGATTGTCCTTGGCCTCGCGGCAGAAAACAGCCCGAAAGCCCAGAAATCTATCCTTCAGGCGTTGGAGCAGATTATCGTCGAGGGCAACCATGGCACCCCGCTGCTGATCTACAACGCCACCACTCTTGAACTCCTCGCGGAGACCACCATCCCCTCCGTGAAGAGCGCGAACGGCCGGAAGGCTCGATTGAAAAAGCACTTGGAGCCGGTCTTCCGGTTGCTCGAAGGCTCGCCACCCGTGCGCGATGGCCAGGGAAGCTCCCTCAACATTCCCGAGTTCATGTCGATGATCGCGGCGGGCTCGCACCCGACCGGGACAACACGCGTCCTGCTCATCGGGAGCCCTTACCACACGCTCGATCCCAACGAGGCAATGAACTACTCGCCGGGATTCTGCCCGAACAACGCCCATCTCCAGTCACCGCACTCGATCTTCGACACAACCGGCCGGGAAGGCGAGCTGGAGGGTGTTATCGTTGATTTCATTCTCACAGGCGATATCGGGAGCCCGGCTGAACGGAAGCCCGTCGAGCGGTTCCTCGCCCATTGGCTCCACGCACAGTCCGGCACACTTGGCAACTTCCTGACGAGCCCGAACACCGTGGTCGAGCAGGTTCTCAATGGTTCGTCTCGTGGAAACTCACTCGGCACGCTCGACCTCACCGATCCACAGCCCCGAATTCTTCCGGTCCACCAGCTCGAAAACCCACCATTGCGCAAGTCCACGCCCCCGATTCCTGTGGTTGAAAAAGCCAAGACCCACCCGGTCGAAGTGCTCGGACCCACCACGCGGACGGTGGATGTCTACATCAATATCGACGGCAGCAGTTCGATGAATCGCGATCTCCCGACGATCGCCAGGCTGGCACCCAAGATCGCAGATCTGGGCGCACGATTGACCCGCGGGTTCCGGCTGGCAATCCAGCTGTACCGCCAGCCGGGGCGTCGTTCGGAGCTCCCGCTCACGCCGATCAGCGAGTCGGTCGACGGGACCCCGAGCGATGGCATGGTGTCCGTCAACAACTTCCTCCACGACGAGAAAACGGAGTTGATCGAGCGGGGCTCGGACAAGCGGATGGTCCCTCACTTCTATGGTCAGGACACGCTTGTTGATGTCGAGGGCGGGATCAAGCGTTGCCTGAACCGTTTGAAGTACAGCGGTCCCGATCGCCCGGTGATCACCCTGATCGGCGATACGGGTCCGATCGAGATGGACAACACCATTGTGG
Source organism: Phycisphaerales bacterium (assembly GCA_020427745.1). Lineage (GTDB taxonomy): Bacteria > Planctomycetota > Phycisphaerae > Phycisphaerales > UBA1924 > UBA1924. The sequence continues at coordinate 10,336 of JAGQOC010000105.1, forward strand.
TCAGCAGCGAGGACCAGAAATCGATCGAACGAACCCTCGATGCAGTTCGGGAGTTCGTTCGTGAGTTCCCGGACACCCGGATCATCGCGGTGTTTGTCGGCGGATCGAACCGCTCCGATGAAGCCGGAATGACATCCGAGCGGTTCTTCAAGGATCTGGCAGCTCTCGCGGGCACGCACGGCTACTACACAACGGATGTCAACGAGCTGGAGTCGCTGCTTCAGCAGGCGATCCTCGTCGATTGATGACTCTCTCCTCGACATCCCACGCTCTACCGGGCGTGGGGTGGTTTTCACCAATCGCAGTCTTCCCCATACACCGTTCACCATCAACGGAAGGAGTTATCCCATGCGCACCTCAGAATGGATCGTCCTCGGCATCGGCATCGTCGTCATGTTGCTCATCAGCAAGATCCGCAGGCCCAAACCCGCCCCTCTCCCGCCGGGCTCCATCGTTCAGGTTTTTGGTCCGCGCTTCTCAACCGCCGGCGTGCTCGCTGGATTGGTCAAAGCCGGCGTCTGCTTCGCCATCTACACCGCCGCCACCCTCCCGCTGCTGCTCCACCCCCCGGCGTGGCTCGTCGAGTGGTGGTACGCGATGTTCTTCGTTGATCTCGCCGCGTTCTGCGTCTGCTTCCGCCTCGGCCTGCCAAAGGCCTACATCGACTCCAAGTCCCCGGACCACCACACCCCGCTCGATTACCTCGTCGGGGTTGTGCTCACAGTGGTGCTGATCGCGGGGATTGGCATCCACCTGGTCACCATCGCCCAGGAACCGGGATTCAGCCTCTGAGCGTGGAATCAGGATCTGTATCTATATATAGAAAGGATCATCGCCATGCCCGATGACAGCCCACGCCGCAATGTCCGCCCGATCGAACGCCCGCAGCCTCGCTCGCCGGTCCGGTCGCCGGTGCAAGGCTCCGAACTGGCCCCGGTCGACCAGCCCCGGTCGCCCGCGCGGATCCATCACCCCGATCGGACCGTCCGCAACCCACAACACACCCCGATCCCCGAGGAGGGCGGCGGGGACAGCCACACGCACCAGCACATCCACCTCCATATCCAGGAGTCCCAGCCCCAGTACATCTCGTATTCGTGGCGTTGGACCTCCACAACCACCTACTACGGGTCGAACGCAAGCCCGCTGCCGCCCGCACCACCATCGATGCCCGCCTCGGAGAGCCTGATCGCTTCGGCGATCGTCCGCTGCGCGCAGCTGATTGTCTGGCTCGGGATCGTCGGGGCAGGGGTGTGGATCACCGGAAAATCCATGAACTGGTTCTAAAGAAAGGCAGACTATGTGGATGAAGAGACGAAAGAAAATCTATTCTCATAACTCCAAGGATGTCGTCGGCCTGCACGCCGATCTCCGCCGGGGCGGCGGTGGCCCGGGCACCGCCGCCGTCGAGGGTTTCATGCCCGAGGAGGCGATGCGGTCGGACCCGTCGCTCGCGTTCGACATCGCCAACAAGGAGGGCAAGGTCTTCCTCGGGCGGGTCGGCGACCGGCTCATGGGGATCGGCGATGACCGCCACTGCGGGCTCTTTGCGCCCGCACGCTCCGGCAAGGGCGCGTCGCACCTGCTCAATGTGGCGATCACCTACCCGATGGATGCGTCGTGTGTATTCTTCGATGTCAAGGGTGACCTCGCCGATCTCAGCGCCCCGTATCGGGCGCGGTTCCAGCGGTGCTGGGTGCTCGACCCGTTCTGCACAGCATCGTCCGCGGTCGATCACCTCCGCCGGACCGGTTTCAACCCCATGTACGGGATCGACCCGGACGATGACGACGCCGTGGTCGAGCTCGCGATCCTGCTCGCGTCCTCGCTCGTCACACGCAGCCAGCGTGAGGACGGCCATTGGAATGATGTCGCCGAGGCCGCCATCGCGGGCGTGATCGCCCATGTCCTGACCTCCCCGCTGCACGCGCACCAACGCCATCTCGGGACCGTGTATGACCTGCTCACCAAGAGCACGCAGGCACCGGACGAGGACACACCGTGCGATCTCGAAGCCGAGATGCGCACCAACCCGGCGGCGGGCGGGATGGTGCAGGCCGCCGCGGCGACGATGTTCGAGAAATCCGACCGCGAGCTGGCGTCCACACTGA
>JAGQOC010000106.1 GCA_020427745.1 Phycisphaerales bacterium
ACTTCCTTGAACTCGTCGTTGCTGCCCATCGTCGAGCCGAGCACTCGCAGCTGGTTCCAGAAAATCCGTGCAAGATCGGTCGTCGCATCAGGTCCCGTCGTGCAGCCCGGCGTCACATACGCGCCGCCGCGGGCAAGCGACTTGATGCAGTTGAGATGCGCCACTTTTCCAACAGAGTCCACGGCCATGTCCACCCCGCGTTTGTTGGTCCACGCGCGGATCTGCTTCGACCAGTCCTGCCCCTCGTCGAGCACGCACTCGTCCGCGCCGAGATCCTTGGCTTTGTCGAGCTTCCATTGATGGCGTGAGGTGACCGCGACCGGGCACCCGAGGTGCTTTGCGATCGCCAACGCGCTCGTCGCGACCCCGCCGCCGATCCCCGGAATGAGCACGCTCTGCCCCGGGCGGAGATCCCCTTTGGTGACCATCATCGAGTACGCGGTCAGTGCGCACAGCCCGAACGCGGCGGCGTCCACCGGGTCCGCATCGGCATGGATCTTGGCAAGGTTCGCCGCGGGGCAGGTGAACATCTCCGCGTGCGCTCCGAAGTGGTGCTCGCCGATCAGCTCGTAGTTCGGGCACATCGTCGATGCCGGCGGATCGTCCGGCGATACCCTGTCCGGCACCACGACCGCGGCGTTGTAGATGACACGCTTGCCGATCCAGGAATGATCGACGCCCTCTCCGACCGCGACGACCTCGCCGCACCCGTCGCACCCCGATACGCGGGGGTAGTCCAGTTTCAGCCCCGGGACGCCACGCCCGACCCAGAGATCCATGTGGTTGAACGCAGAGCAGAGCGTCCGGACCACCACCGATCCCGCGGGCGGGGCGGGCGGATCGCCCCAGTCCGATTGCAGGATAATGTTCGGTGCGACAGGGGATCCTTGCTTTGTGACGACGATGGCTCTCATGGGCGGAGTGTAGAATCCCCCTCGGCAGCGTTCTCCCGGGGATCCATCCCCCGTGATTGACACGGTTTGGCTCCCCGCCCGCTCGACATGGGCGCGGGCGGGGTCTATCGTTGCGGTCCCTATCCGGGTGGCGACCGACTCGCTCCCGGGAGACCAAGGAACAGAGCCATGGGCAACCAGCAGATCATCGAATCTATCAACGCCGACGCGATCAAAACCGATTTTCCGCGGTTCGACATCGGCGACACCATCAATGTGCATGTCCGCATCGTCGAAGGCGATAAGGAGCGTATCCAGGTCTTCCAGGGCACGCTGATCTCCCGCAAGGGGCGTGGCATCGACGAGATGATCACGGTCCGCCGCGTGGTCGCGGACATCGGTGTCGAGCGGACCTGGCCGATCAACTCACCGCTGATCGCCCAGATCGAGGTCGTCCGTCGCGCCGACGCACGCCGCGCGAAGCTGTACTACCTGCGTGACCGCGTCGGCAAGTCCCGCCGACTCCGCGATCGCCGCCGCGGCATGAAGCATGTCGAGGGCATGAAGACCATCGGGTAAACCGATCGAGTCCAACGAGCAAGAACGAACCCGTCGATCGACGGGTTTTTTCTTGTTGAGATCGCTTGGGTGTTTCAGATGAGCTTGATGTCCCGCAGCGCCGGAAACTCGGTGCGCCATTCTCGCTGGATCGCGGTGTCGATCTCCACGCTCAGCACACGCTCCTTCTCGTCGAGCTCACCGAGGATCAGCCCCTTGGGATCCACCGCGATCGATCCGCCGTGGTAGCGGAGGTACGGGTCGTTCCCGCAGCGGTTGACGCCGAACACAAACGCTTGGTTCTCGATCGCCCGCGCGATGAGCAGTGTTCTCCAGTGCATCGCCCGGGGCGTCGGCCAGCTCGCGCCGATGCAGATCACCTGCGCCCCGTTCTTGACCCCGATCCGGAAGAGCTCGGGAAAGCGGAGGTCATAGCACACCGCCGGGCATACACGCAGCGTCTCTTCCGGGGCTTTCCAGTCGTAGTGCTTGAGCTGGTCCCCCGGGTCGTAGGCGTCCATCTCTCTTCCATAAGAAAACGGGTGGACCTTGCGGTAATCGAGGTGCGTGGAGCCGTCGGGGAAAGTGATCGTCGCGCAGTTGTACGCCCGTCCCGGATCGTCGGCACGCATCGCCCGCGAGCCGTGGACCGTGCACCCGGTGTCCAACGCGAGCTTATTCAGGAACCCGAGTGTTTCGCCGTCTGTGTCGCAAGCGATCTCCGTGTTCAGCGTGAAGCCGACATCGAAGAGCTCTGGGAGGACGATGAGGTCGCCCGGATTGATCGGCGACTCCTCGATCAACGCCCGCACCCGCTCGTGGTTGGCGGGCTTGTTCTCCCACTGGATATCGAACTGGATAAGATGTGCCTGCATGGGTGCTCCGTTCGCAAAATCGCGGGCGAGTATACCCCTAGATCCCGCTCCGAATCGCACCCCTGCTCGGCACCCCGTCTATCTCGCTGGAAACACGCCCGATGAACCCAAAGACCACCAACCGGGAGCAGCGGGCAGCCGTTGTCATCGTCGGGGCGGGGGCCGCGGGGATGATGTCGGCGATCGTCTGCGCCCGAGTTCTGCGTCGGGCCCGCTCGCCCGCGATGGTCGTGCTGGTTGATGGGGCAAAGAAGCCGGGCGCCAAGATCCTCGTCGCGGGGGGTGGGCGATGCAATGTGACGCATTTCGTCGTTGACGAGCACCAGTACGCGGGCTCGTCGCCCGGCGCGATCCGCTCGGTGCTCCGCCGGTTTGATGCGGATGCAACGGTTGGATTCTTCGAGGAACTCGGCGTTGAGCTCAAACGCGAGGATACCGGCAAGCTCTTCCCGACAACCGATTCCGCCCACACCGTGCTCAACGCGCTGACCAGCGAGCTCGATCGGCTCGGCGTGCAGCGGCTCTTCCCCTGGCGCGTCGCGTCGATCGAGCGCACAGAAGGGGGATTCCGTGTCGTTTCCAACTCGGACGAGCATCCCGCGATCGGAGCCGATCGGGTTGTCCTCGCCACCGGGGGGATGGCGCTGCCCAAGACCGGATCGGATGGTGCTGGATACCGATTCGCCAAATCGCTCGGGCACTCGATCACCGATCGCGTGTTCCCGGCGCTTGTGCCGATCGTGGTGGGGGAGAGCTCGGGGTGGATCACCGAGCTCTCCGGCATCGCGGCGCGGGCGACCCTCACCGTCGTGTCCCCGACGGGGAAACAGCTCAAGTCGTTCACCAACGACACGCTCTGCACACACTTCGGGCTCTCGGGGCCCGGGCCGCTGGATGTGAGCCGATACTTCTTCGACGCGCGAGCGGATGATCCGGGGAGCAGGCTCCTCGTCAACTGGCTCGGCGGGACCGACGCGGGCGATCTCGACAAGCACCTCCAGAATCTCGGGAAGAAAACGATCCTCGGCGGGCTCCGCGACCGGCTGCCCGAGCGCTTGGTTCGCGCGTTGTGCGCACGCTGCTCGGTTGATCCGGGGGCGCCGGGCCACACGCTGGGTAAGCAGCAACGGGTTGAGCTCGTTCGTGCAATCACCGCGACGGATGTTGATGTCGAGCGTGATCGCGGGTTCACCTTCGCGGAGGTGACCGCCGGTGGTGTGCCCATGAAAGAACTGACGACCAAAGACATGCAATCAAAGCAGTGCGACAACCTCTGGCTCGTCGGCGAGATCCTCGATGTCGACGGACGCATCGGCGGGTTCAACTTCCAGTGGGCGTGGGCGACCGGGTACATCGCGGGCAACGCGATCGCGAAATCGATCTTGGAAGCCGAAGAAAGCTCTCGCTAGGCCGCGGCTGTCTGGGCGAACGGGTTGCCCAGCCGCTGGATCTCCGCAAGGTCCATCGACAGGTACCACGCGAGCTCGCCGGGGATCCGTTTGAGCCCGCGTCGCTGGGCCTTGGCCAGGGCGTACTGGAGTGATTCGTACATCCGCGCGTGCACCCGGTCGGTGACATTGAGCCCGAGCTCGTGCATGGTCTCGATCGAGAACTTCCACGCGTAGTACTCCTCGAGACAACGGGGCTTGTAGGTGTTGAACCCGATCGCGTGGTGCCCGATCTCGTGGAGGAAGATCGCGGCGGACATCGGGCCCTTGGGCTTGGGGGACTCAAGCAGACGCGAGACACGCCCGTCCTGGTACATCACCTGCCACGCGACACCGGACATGGAGGTTCGCCACTTGCGGACACGGACGCCGTACTTGGCGAGCATCTCGCGGGTGATGCGTTCGTATTTGAGCTGCATCGCGGAGGGGGCGGGCTTGGTGGATGTGCGTGCGCGTGGTTTCGGCGCACAAGCAACCGGGGCGGGCGGTCGCCGCTTTGGTTTCTTCGTGAGCAGGTCCCAGAGTGTGAGCAACTCAGCCCTCCGACTTCCCAACCAGCAGTTCGCCTGATTCAATCTTTCGCCCGTTGGCGTACGCCTTCCATTCCATCGACCGTTTCCCGGGTGGCTGGACATCGAGCAACTGGAGCAGCGTCCCCCCGCCGCACACGACAAGCCCTGCATCCGCATCGACGATCGTCCCCGGGTGTTCTTTGGATTCTCCCCCAGCGGGTTGCGAACGGTTGATCTTCAGCGGCTCACCCCGGTGCATCACCGTCACGCCCGGCCAGGGGCTCAGCCCGTTGATCTTGGCGCTGACCATACGGGCTTCATCGGTGAAATCGACCCACCCGTCACCCTTGCTCATCTTGCCGGCGACCGTCACCAGCGATTCGTCCTGCTCGCGGTAGTCCACCCGATCGTGCGCATGATCTTCGAGGACTTTCATCACCAGATCCGGGCCGTCGCCCGCGAGCAGATCGTGCAGCTCGCCCATCGTCTGGTCGGGCTCGATGGCCCGCTCGCTCTGCCCGAGGATGAACCCCGCGTCCATTTCCTTTGCGATGGTGATGACGGAGTTGCCGGTGATTTGGTCGCCCGCGACCATCGCCGCGTTGATCGGGGCGGCGCCCCGCCACCGGGGGAGCAGGCTCCCGTGCAGATTGATCGCGAACCGATCGGCGAGGAGCTTCTGTCCGAGGTACTGCCCGTAGGCGATGATGACCCACGCGTCGGCGTTCCAGCCCCGGATCTCGTCGCGGGCCTCGTCCGTGTTGATCCGTTCGGGTTTGGCGATCGGGACCGCCGGCAGGTGCTCCGCGGCCCATTGTCCGATCGGGGTGGGGGTGAGGATCTTTTTCCGCCCCGCGGGTTTGTCGGGTTGGGTGACGATGCCGGTGATCCTGTGCTCCTGAGCGAGTCGCTCGAGGGTGGGGATCCCGAACGCGCCGGAACCGAAGAAGACGACATCCATGCCGGGGCTCCCTTCGCGTTTAGCGTCTGCGGGCTTTCTCAAGGTTCTTGATCTTGGCGCGATTCTTGAGGCGTGAGATCTGCGACATCTTGTCGAGGATCATCACGCCGTCGAGGTGGTCGATCTCGTGCTG
>JAGQOC010000107.1 GCA_020427745.1 Phycisphaerales bacterium
TAGCTCAGTTGGCTAGAGCGCTGCCGTCACATGGCAGAGGTCACAGGTTCGAGTCCCGTTACGCCCATTGCTCTGCTCCGCAGAACAGCAAAGACCGGAAGGGATCGGTATAAAAACCGATCCCTTTTCAATGCGCCCCACAGTCGGTGCAGTGGCTCCGAATCAACGCATACATGATCTTTCAAGCCTTCCGTGACCACTCCCTCGGAGCGAGATTCAGCATCTGTTCCTCGGGAGCCGTCTGAGTTTCCACCGCCAGCGGGCTGGCAGTGCGAAGGCAGAGAAAAAGGGACCCCGATGGGGTCCCCTGAGGATCGCGAGTTGATTGTGACGGATCAGATCGGTCGGATGATCGGATCGCTGTTGTTGTTGATCCCGCTGGGTCGTCCGCCGGTGAGCCCGCTCTCGTTGCAGAACCCGGGGATCCAGATCGCGCGGAAGGAGTTGATGTCGTTGTAGTTGACCGACCCGTCACCGTTGATATCGGCGAGGATGTTGCCCGAGATGTACCAGTTGATGAAGATCTGGAAGTCGAAGATATCGATCAGCCCGTTGCCGTCGAGGTCACCCGGGCACTGGGTGAGCTGCGGGGGGCATCCCTCGAAGACATCAACGCCCGAATCGCCGGCGTAGATCTTGAGCCGGTAGCTGACGAGCGTGAGCTCGGTGTGGTCCGGATTCCCGGGCAGCCCAAAGACACCGAGGTCGGTGACCTGCTCAAGCCCGAGATCATCGGGATCCGGCGGATCCGCGGGGAGATCACCCTCGGGGCTCTCCTCGTTGGGCCGGAAGTCCTGCAGGATCAGCTGCCAGGTACCGCCCGAGAGCTCGCCCCAGTGCTTATAGGTGGTAAAGGTGTAGCCGTTGTATGCCGTACCATCGAGGTTGTTGGAATCACCACGCGGGATCGCGAGCGGGGAGATGGTGCCCCGCGGGCTGCGGAGGGCGATCAGCAGGTCACCCGCGCCGTCGCCATCGATGGTGATGGTGAGCTCGACACCCTCCACGATCAGGTTGCTGCGGACACAGCTGAGATCGATTGTGTTGCGGGTGCCCGGGACGAGCCGGTTGGTCTCAAGGTTCTCGCTGATGACCGCTGCCTGCTCGAAGACCGCGTCCTCGATCTCGCCGTCTTCAACCTCAATCGTCTCGGAATCGAGGATGTAACCCGGTCCGAGGGAAGTCCAGCCCGCGGCCGCTTCCACGGCGGCCTTGGCGTCGATGAGACCGAAGCCATACGCATCACTATGACGGACTCCAGCCGTGTTCGTGGACCAGAAGGTCGGCTGCGGCGGGTTCCCGTCCGGGTCGGTTTCGCCCAGTCCCAGGAACACGGAGGGCCAATAACTCTCCGTGGGGTTGTAGTCGAGCCCGCGGAAATCTTCCGGGTCGACAATCGAATCGCCGTCCTCGTCGTAGGGATCGATCCGCGAGGTCTGAACGAGGATGTGCTGCACATCGCGGATGTTCAGGCTCGGGTTCGCCTCGAGCATCAGCGCCATGATGCCCGCGGCCACTGGTGCAGCGGCGCTTGTCCCGTTGAACTGGCAGGTCTCGAGATCGTCATCCACGAAGCCGATCCCAAAGGTACCCGCGCAGGCACCGCTGTCGTCGTCTGCGGTATCCTGCTGCTCGAGTGTAATAATCCCGATCGGGTTCGCGGGGCCGCTATCGAACCAGCCGGCGGGCGGGCCCGGGGTGAACTCCTGCGCCTTGATGCTGTCCATCGAATACGCACTCGCGAACACCGAGGTGCCCGTGTTCGAGTAGCCCGATACGGTGTTGCTCTGGCCCACCGATGCGATCGAGAAGGTCCGCTCGTTCGATGCGCGTGTGCTGTAGTCCGCCCGGTCACCGAAGTGCCCGCTGTACCGCCATCCGGTTGTCACCGCTCCAGAGATATCAAAGGCATCCGGAATCCCGTCGAAGTTCGCGTCCGTACGGTTCGGATCGAGCCCCAGGATATCAAGATACCCGTACGACGGGATCACACCGCCGCTGGTCCCGATCCCGGGCAGGCTGATCGCGTTGCCGGTCGCGAACCGGGCCCAGCCTTGGAAGGTGCTGTTGTTGCCGGCAGAGAATGTAAACAAACGCCCCTTGCCTCCGCGTCCCAGACGGATGCCCTGATCGAGCCCAATGAACTGGGACCGCGTCATGCCGGAGTGGGGGTTCTGGGGGATAGTGATCTCGAAGTCATCCGGGAGCGCCGCGAGGTACTTCCCGGTATTGTCCGGCGGGAAGCCGCCCTGAGTTGGGCCCCAGGAGTTGTTGACGATGTCGATCTCCTGAAGTTCGTGTCCGAAGGACTCGCCGTTCGTTACTCCGTTCCCGCCACCACGCAGCGAAGCAAGCCCGGCGTTGTATGCGATGCCTGCGCCTGCGAGCCCGTTGTTCCCTGTTGCGCCGATAATCCCCGCGACACTCACACCGTGGGAATAAAAGATATTGAAGGGGTCTGTTTCAACGGAAAGTGTGCGGCGGAGATTGGGCTCCAGATCCGGATGCACAAACTCTACGCCGAACTGGTCGACATGGTAGAAGCTGTTGGCGAATGCTTCGAGGACACCAACCACCACACCGCTCCCGGTGTAGCCCATATCGTGCACGAATCGGACCTTGTGGTCGTTGGAGCTCACACCACCGGTAGTGTTGCTGATGTGCCATTCGTTGGCATAAGAGGGGTCCGTCGGGATCATGGAGCCGCCGCCACGATCGACGGAGTGGGGCACAACAGATTCGTTGTAATCGACTTCGGTCCATTCGATCCCCGCCATCCCGCTCAGGTCATTGGCCAGGTTGATCGCGTCCTCGACCGAGTTCCCCTCGACCACGAACACGGTCGATTCGCCGAGGAAGCTGCGGACGCTGTGCGATCCCGGGCGGCCGGTGCCCCGGTTCTGTTCGATCTGCGCGATCGCCGCCTTGAGCACTTCCTCACTCTCCACGCCCACGACGATCCGAGAGAGCACGGTGACCTCGAAGTTCATCATCGGGAGACTCGGGTTCACGACCCGCAACGCCCTGGACTCGCGTGCCTGCGGGCGGGCGATGTCCATCTCCATCTGCTGCTCTTGGCTGAGCCGGACGAACATCTTCTTGCCCTGTTCGAGGTTCTGGTTGCCCGTGCTTCCGATCGCACCGGTTCCGGACGCCGAGGCGGCCGGGCCGTCTGTTGCCGCGGAAGCGGTCTGAACACCCGATCCGATGACGAGCCCCGCGAGCGAGAAAAGCGTGAGAGCACCAACCCGACGAGTCGAGGTCCGCGGGTTGATCAGTGCATGAAATCCAAGGCTCATTGTGGTCTCCAGTTTTGGCTTTGTATGCCCGTCGGCTCGGGCAGGTCCCAGTATAGAACAAAGCACGCTCTATTGCCCGGTGAAATCGATGAAACTGTCCCCTCTGCGCTCGCTGGGTTTGGAGCACAGGCGTCTCATCGGGGACAGGGTACATGTACCCCTCGTTTAAAAAATACGCACTCGTCATCTGCCCGGTTGCGGAATTCTTCGCTCAGCCAGCCCCATCTACGCCTGCGGGCGTGTCATCGATTCGGCATCCAGCAGCTCATTGAGCCGATCCGCGTCGAGGATCCCCTGTTCGAGCGCCAGCTCCCGCACCGTTTTGCCCTCCGCATACGCCCCGTACGCGAGTTTGGCCGATGCGTCATAGCCAATAACAGGCACCAAACTTGTGCACATCGCCAGCGATCCCTCAATCAATGCCGCACAGCGGTCGCGGTCGGGCTCAAGGCCGCCCAAGAGCTTGTCGCAGAAAGTGTTGCATGCGCCCGCAAGCAGCCCGATGGAGTCCAGGACATTTGCCCCCATCATCGGCATCGCGACATTGAGGTCCAGCAGCGACCCGATGCCGCCCAGCCCG
>JAGQOC010000108.1 GCA_020427745.1 Phycisphaerales bacterium
TGGTGACGAGGGCGAGGAGGATTGTTGTTGCGCCCGTGAGCAGGTCCTTCTGCGTCGCGGGGGCGGCGAACGAGCCGCCGGAGGGGATGAAGGTCCCGAGCAACCCGCCGAAGAGCGCGACGAGCCCGATGATCCCGAAGACGCCGAACCCGGGCAGGACGAACGCCTCGAGCATGAGGCAGATGATCCCGACGCCGATCGCGATGATCTCCCACCAGCCCGCCATCCCGATGAGCATGGGGGGCGCGAGCAGCAGGGCGAGGGCGCCGATCGCGACGCCGCCGCCGAGCCCGAAGCCGGGGGCGAGCATCTCGACGAACAACGCGACGAGGAACACGACGATCAGGAACCCGCGGACAGGGGTGGAGTTGAGAAAGCGGACGAGCTGCTCCGACCAGCTCTCGCCCTGGCGGATCATGGTGTCCGCGCCGAGGAAGGCTTTGAGCTCGTCGTCGGTGTTGATGATGCCGGAGGAGAACCCGAGCAGTTCGAGCTGGTCCTCGCGCATGACGATGGGGGCGGAGCCGTCGTTGATGTAGGCGACGAACCGGTACTTCCCGGCGTCACCCGCCGAGAAGCTCGGGCGGTTGGTCGGGACATCGAAGCTCAGCTCCCCGATCCGCTCGGGGCTGTTGAACTCCTTGACGACATCGCGCAGCGACTCGCTCGCGGGCTGGAACTCTTTGCTCGGCTCCGCGTTCGGATCGCTGGAGGGCTCGGGCGTTTGCTCGGTCTGGTCATCAGCCGCGGGCCCGGTCGGGCGTCCGCCGGTGACCTCGGCGAGCATGGGTTTCCCGCGGGGTGGTTCTTCGCCGAAGATCATCGTGTATTCGTGCGCGTTGATTGCCCAGCGGGCGTTGGTCTCTGTGTCTTCGATGAGCCAGAGCTCGATGCCGTCGATGACGATCGCTTGGACGAGGTACTCGTCGTAGCCCGATCGCCGGGCGGAGTCGGTGACATCCGCGAGCAGGACGGGGAGGATCTTGGTGCGTTCATCGGGGGTGAGCCCGCGGAGCCCGCCCCGTCTTTGTTCCTCGTTGATCGTCTGGATGACCGGGAACGCGTCGCCCATGGACCCGGGCGAGGAGGACACGATCTCGGAGCAAGCCAGCGCGATGATCGCTCCGCCCGAGTAGGCGTCGGTATGGACCCACGCGATCGTGTTACTGATCGAGGAGCCCTTGATGGCGCCGGTGATCTCGAGGACCGCCCCGACGCCGCCGCCGGGTGAGTTGATCTCGAAGACCATCGCGTCGAACCCGCCCTGCTCGGCCTGAGCGATCCGGCGCCGAACGGAGCGGGCGGTGGTCTGGTCGATCGGGCCTTCGATGGTGATGATCGCGACGCGGTCGGCCTGGCGCCAGCCGGGCACGCTGTTCTGCCCGAGGGCGAGCGAGACGAAGATCGTCAACGCCGAGAGGGCGGCGAGTGTTCTTCGGGCGATCTGGATCGATGGGCTCTGCACGCCCAAGTATACAGCACCAATCACGCATCGGTTGAGATCGGCGTCTCCTGCTCGACGGTCCAGGTGAGCGATTCACCCCGGCAATCGATGTGGATCACGAAGAACCCGGGCAGCCCGCCGGGCCCCGAGGTCTCGTGCTTGTGCACCATCGGCCAGATGATCTCGCGGTCGGTGGGCGGCAGCGGGAGCCCGGGGATGTCATCGGGCTTGTGCCAACGCAGCTCGCCCTCGTTCATCGGGCCCGCCTTCACATCGACGGGCACCAGCACGCGGTAGTAGTACAGGAGCCAGTGGGTCTGCCCCTCGAAGGCGGTCTCCGCGATCAGCCCGACGAGGTGCAGGTCCTTGATCTCGACATGGATCCCCGCTTCCTCCATGATCTCCCGCTGGGCGCAGCGGGCGGGGGATTCGCCGATATCCATCTCCAGCTTTCCACCGATCGGAGAGCACAGCCCCTTGTTCGGGGCCTTGATCCGGTGGAGCAGCAGCACCTCGCCTTGGGCGTTGCGGAGATCGCACAGGCACGCGATCTTGTAGGGCAGCGGCGTGTGGTCCTCGGGGCCGGGCAGGATATTGGCGGAATCAAGCATGAACCACGATAGGGGCGAGCATGCGCACACGCCGGGTATACTCGTCCATGCCCCAGACCCTCGGCTTTGTTGAATATTGGCACATGCTCCACCGCGCGTGGCGGTATCGGCTCCGCACCGAGCGCGACGAGATCGGGTTCCTGCTCAAGCAGGACCTCGCGGGGAAGCTCGCCGTGGACATCGGGGCGAACCGCGGGATCTACTCGTTCTGGATGCACAAGAAAGTCGGCCCGAGCGGTCGGATTGTCGGGTTCGAGCCGCAGCCCGAGATGGTTGAAGCGCTGAACAGGCTCAAGAACTCGTTCAGGCTGAGCAACCTCACGATCGTCAATGCCGGGCTCTCGACCCAGCCGGGCGAGCTCCAGCTCGTCCGCAAACCGGACCACTGGGGCGGGGCGAGCTTCGAGCGTAAGCCCGTCGGGGACGAGGAGTCCATGATCGTCCCGGTGACGACGCTGGATCTGTACGCGTCCGAGCACTTCGATCGCCCGGTGGGGTTCATCAAGTGCGATGTCGAGGGGCATGAGCCGATGGTGTTCCGGGGCGCCGAGCGGGTGCTGCGCGAGGACAGGCCGACGCTGCTCTTTGAGTGCCACGAGAAGCAGGTCAGCGACGGCGAGTTCTTTGGGTATCTGGAAGGGCTCGGCTACGCGGGGTCGTTCTTCTTCGACGGGGGTTTGCTCCCGATCGATCGGCTGGGCGAGCTCCGCCCGCGGATCGAGAAGCCCTACCTCAACTATGTCTTCCGACCCTCCTGAGCGGGCGGGGTGAATGTGGTGGGGCCGGGCGGGTTTGGACGATATCCTGTCTATGGTGAACACGGTGAAAAGCCCCAATCAATCGCCCATCTCGAAGATGCAAGCCCGCCCGATCGAGCTCGGTGCATCGCGCCCCTTCATGGTCGGTATCGGCGGCTGCGGCATGTCGGCGCTGGCGCGGCTCATCACCGAATCGGGTACACCCATCCACGGCTGTGATTCCACGCCCTCCCCCGTGACCAACGCGCTCAGCGACGCGGGGATCCGGGTTGGCTTCGAAGAGTCTGCGGGCGTGCTGCCGGCGGATGCGGATCTCGTGATCGCGAGTGCCGCGATCAAGCCCGAGCACCCTGTGCTGCTCGAAGCGACCGAGCGGAACATCCCCATTATGAGCTACCCCGAGGCGCTCGGTGTGTGCATGCGGGGACGCACGGGTGTCGCGATCGCCGGGACCCACGGCAAATCAACAACGACGGCGATGCTCGGGTGCGCCCTGACCGACGCGGGCATCGACCCGAGCGTGATCGTCGGGGCGACCTGCAACCAGCTCGCCAACGGTGCGCTCGGTGAGGCGGGCAAGCCCGTCGGATACCGTGTCGGGCCGTCAACAATCCCGACGGGTGCGCACGCAGGCAAGCCGGGTGTGCTGATCGCCGAGGCGTGCGAGTTCAACCGATCGTTTCACAATCTCCATCCGACGATCGCGTCGATTGCTTCGATCGAGGCGGACCACCTGGATATCTACGGCTCGCTCGACGCGGTTGTCGAGGCGTTCACCGAGTTCGCCAGGCTGATCCCCAGCGCGGAGCAGGGCGGCAAGCTCATTATCGCCCACGACGGCGCGCACCGGCGCGAGGTGACCGCCGGGCTCGACTGCGCCGTTGAGACGATCGGGTTCAACCCCTCAAGCGATTGGGTGATCGCGTGTGATCCATCGAGCGGGAGCGTCACGATCACGGAGCCTACCGGGGAATCCTCGTCGTGGACGCTCGCGATGCCCGGCGAGCACAACGCGTTTAACAGCGCGATGGCGTTCGCCCTCGGGAGGAGCGTCGGCGCGGACCGCGGGAAGCTCGCGGCATCGCTCGGGGCATTCCGCGGGCTCGACCGGCGTTTGCAGTTTCTCGGCGAGCGCGACTTCGTGCGTGTCTACGACGACTACGGGCACCACCCGACCGAGATCGACGCGACGCTCCGCGCACTGCGCCAGTCGCAGGACCCCGCCAAGCGTGGTGGTCGATTGGTTTGTGTGTTCCAGCCGCACCAGCACTCGCGGACACGGTTCTTCCTCGAGGAGTTTGCGACGAGCTTCGAGCACGCGGACATTGTCATTGTGCCGCATATCTACTTTGTGCGTGATTCACAGGCCGAAAAGCACAAGGTGAGCAGCGCGGACTTGGTCGATCGGCTGCGCCAGCGGGGCGTGCGGGCGATGCACCTCTATCCGTTCGAGGCGATCATCGAGCAGCTCGAGAATGTCTGCCGACCGGGTGATCTGCTCGTCGTTATGGGCGCGGGCCCGGTGTGGCAGGTGGGGCGTGGTTTCCTCAAGCTGGGAAGCAACCGATGACCCCCTCCGCGAACGAGCTTGTCATCGAGCACAACGCGGCGATCGACACCTGGTTCCATATCGGGGGGCGGGCGCAGCGTCTAGCACGCCCGGAATCCACGGAAGAACTCCTCCAGTGCCTCTCGCTCGATGATCGTCTGCTCATGCTTGGGGAGGGCGCGAACCTGCTCGTCGACGATGACGGCGTCAAGAATCTTGTCGTGTCGCTGCAGACCGATGGTTTTTGCGCGATCGAGATCGACGACGCGACCGGGATTGTGCGCACGGGCGCGGGGGCGGCACTCCCCCGGGTGATCGCACAGACCGTGAACGCGGGATTGGGCGGGCTCGAGGTTCTCGCGGGGATCCCCGCGACCATCGGGGGCGCGGCGGTCATGAACGCCGGCGGCTCGTTCGGGAGCTTCGCCGACCATGTCCTGCAGGTCGAAGCGATCGATCGGCTCGGGCGCACGCACACCATCGCGCGTCGGGACATCGACTACGACTATCGGCAGTCGCTGCTGAACCATCTCCTGATTACCGCCGTGGTGTTCCAGCTCGATCACGCGGACCCCGAGGAGCTCAAGAATGAACGCACAAAGTGCATGGAGTACAAAGCGAAGACCCAGCCGATGAGCGAGAAATCCGCGGGGTGTGTGTTCAAAAACCCGGTGCTGGTCGAGGATCTGGACGGCATCGGAAGGCACGGCGAACGCGTGAGCGCCGGGCTCCTCATCGATCGCGCCGGGTGCAAGGGGATGAGTGTCGGCGGTGCGGAGGTCTCGCACATCCACGCGAACTTCATCACGACAAAGCCGGACGCGGCGGCATCGTCGGTTATCGACCTGATCGAGCGGGTCCAGCAGCGTGTGCTCGACGCGTTCGGCGTTGCGCTGCACCGCGAGCTTGTCATCTGGACGGAACGGGAGATCCCGCGATGATGCGTGTGCTCGTCCTTGGTGGTGGGCCGGATGCGGAGCGGGAGATCTCGCTCAAGAGCTCCGGTGCTGTCCACAAAGCGTGCCTCGAATCGGGTTTCGATGCGGAGCTCGTGATCGTTGATCGTCCATCGATGGATGATGTGCGTTCATGGGTCGATGCCGTTGTCTTCCCCGTGCTGCACGGGCGTTTCGGTGAGGGCGGCGAGCTCCAGGCGATGATGGAAGAAGCGGATATCCGGTTCGTGGGCAGCGGCTCAAGGGCGGGCAAGCTCGCGATGGACAAGATGGGCACCAAGCTCGCCGCGGCACGGCTTGGGATCCCGACCGCGTCCGCGGCGGTGCTCGATCCGTCCGATGTCTCCAATTCTGCGCACGCCGTGTGCCCGATCGCGTTGCCGGTGGTGGTCAAACCCGTCGCGGATGGGTCGAGCGTCGGGCTGCACCTTTGTGATGATGAGGCACAGTGGAAGGCCGCGCTGAACGAGGTCGTGGCGGACGCAAAGCGAGTCTACATGATCGAGCAACGCATCCGTGGACGCGAGCTGACCGTGGGGGTGATTGGTGATGAATCCGGCGGGCTCCGTGCGCTCCCAATCATCGAGATCGCACCCAAAGAAGGCACCTACAACTTCGAAGCGAAGTACAACCGGTCCGACACCGTCTACACGCCCAACCCGCGGCTGGGCCCCGGGGTAACTGAAAAGGTCCAGGAACAGGCGGTTTCGCTCTGCAAAGCGATCGGGGTTCGGCACCTCGCCCGGGTCGATTTTTTGGCGCCGAGCGACGGCTCCGAGCCGATGGTGCTGGAAGTGAACACCATGCCCGGGTTCACCGCGAGCTCGCTCTATCCCATGGCGTCGCGTGCGTCGGGGATGGAACTGCCCGCGTTGTGCACGCACCTGATCCACCTCGCGGCCCATACCGCGACTGTCCCACACTGAGATTCACCCATATGGCGAAGAAGAAAAAAACCAAGCGCGACCCAGAGACCAGCGAGCGGAACCGACGCATCGCGATCGGTGCCGCGGTTGTGATCGGTGGAGCCTCGGTGTTTGTCGGCACGGCGATGGGGGTTGATCTGCTCGATCAGCGTGCCGCGGAGATGACGGTGGTCGGGGATCCGATTGTCGAGATCGTCTACCCCGGCTCGGGCGATGGCGAGAGCTGGATGCCCGTCTACGAACAAGACACGCTCAACGAGCGTGCCCGCGCTGCTGTCCGCGGGACGCGTGCGCTGACCGCGACGCCGCTGGAGGAGGTGGGGCAGATGCTCGCATCCAGCGGCTGGGCGGAGGGGTCGCCGGAGGTCCGCTGGACCGCAGACGGGCGTGTGCGGGCGACGCTGAAATGGCGTGTGCCGAACGCTGTCGTCCGCGTTGCGGGGCGTGAGTATGTAATCGATGGGCACGCGAATCTGCTGCCTCTGGACTTCCCGATTGCGCAGAGCAACCAGTTCTACTTCACCAACGCCTCGGAATCGAAACCCGCACGGGCGGGGGAGCACTGGGGGGGCAAGGACCTCAAGGACGGGCTCG
>JAGQOC010000109.1 GCA_020427745.1 Phycisphaerales bacterium
TCGGAATCAGTTCGCCCTTCCCGGCGTCCATGCGGAGCTTGAACTCGACGCCACCTTCCTCGAGCGACTTGGGCGAAACCGTCAGACGCACGGGGAGACCGACCAGATCCGCGTCCTTGAACTTCGGACCGGGACGCTCGCCGCGATCGTCGATCAGGACATCGATCCCCTGCTCGCTGAGCGCGTTGCTGAGCTCGGCGGCCGCTGCATCGACCTCGGGCTCTTCCGGCTTGATGACGACGATGTGGACATGGTACGGCGCGATTGCCGCGGGCCAAACGATCCCGTTGTCATCATGGGCGGACTCAACGCACGCCGCGAGCGTGCGTGAGACACCGATGCCATAGCAGCCCATGATGACGGACTGCTTCTTCTGGTCCTTGTCGAGCACACTGAGCCCCATCGCGTCGGAGTACTTCGTCCCGAGCTTGAAGATGTGCCCGACCTCGATGCCCCGCTTGGTCTCCAGTTTCGCGCCCTCCGCTCGCGGCGAGGGATCACCCGCCTCGGCGTTGCGGATATCCGCGACCTTGACCTTGTCCGCGCCGATCGCGCTTGCCATATCGCGCGACCAGCTGAACCCCGTGATGTGATGGTCCTTCTCATCCGCGCCGGTCGCCCAATCGGACGAGCCGAGCGCATCGGGATCCACCACCAATGTCAGCTTGATCGAATCGATGACACGCGGGGAGACATAGCCGATCTCGAACCCCGCCGCCTTCGCCTCGGCCTCGGGAGCGAGCTCAACACCCGACCCCACCGCATCACGGACCTTGCCCTCGTTGACTTCATGGTCGCCACGCACAACCGCGACGACCCACTTGGACTCGGTCCCGACCCGGCGGAAGACAATGGACTTGAGCATCCCAGAGGGCTGAACGCCAAGATGCTCGGCGACCCCCTGGATCCCCGGCATCCCGGGCGTGTGGTGCTTGACGATCTCCGCACTCGGCGCAACATCGAACGACCACGCACGCTCGCCGATCTCCGCCTTCTCGACATTCGCGGCGTACCCGGACACCGGGCACACAAGGATCGTGTCCTCGCCCGAGGCGCAGTTGACCATGAACTCGTGCGACGCGGATCCGCCGATCGGGCCGGCCTCGGCTTCGACGGCGCTGAAGTCCAAGCCGCAGCGCGAGAAAATATTCGTGTACGCCTGGTACATCTTGTCGTAGGTCGCGTTGAGCCCCGCTTCGCCCTCGATATCGAGGTGGAACGAGTACGCGTCCTTCATGATGAACTCACGCCCACGCAGCAACCCCGCTCGCGGGCGGAACTCGTCGCGGAACTTGCTCTGGATCTGGTACAGGTTCAGCGGGAACTGCTTGTAGCTCGTCAGCGCACCGCACATCAGATCCGTGATGACCTCCTCGTGCGTCGGGCCGAGCGCAGTCTTCCGTCCGTGGCGGTCTTCGAGCGTGAAGAGCAGGTCGCCGTAGTTCTCGTCGCGCTTGGTGTCCTTGTAGAGCTCGATCGGCATCATCGCGGGCATCAGAAGCTCCGACGCACCCGCGGCGTCCATCTCCTCACGCACGATGTCCGATATCTTCTTGAGTGTCCGCTGCGCCAGCGGCAGGTAGTTGTAGATCCCCGCGCCGACCTGACGGATATAGCCCGCACGGATCATGAAGATATGCGAGGGCATCTCCGCGTCCGCGGGCGCCTCGCGGACGGTCGGGATCAGGGTCTGGGACCACCGCTGGATCGTGCCCCGGTGGGCACGCGAGAGACACGACTTGGTGTTGCTGCTGGACATAGTCCATCAGTGTACGCGTCAAGACACTTCCGACCCATCGAGCGAGCCACGCAGAACAGCGTTTTACGCGTTGCTCATCGCCCGATCAGGTCGTCCACCCGGGCGGACTTGATCTCGACGGCACCGGCCGAGGAACGGGCGTTGAGCACCGGGAGCGCCGCCCAGTACTTGTACTCCGCGTGGGCACTCGGCAGAATCTGACGATCCTGGAACCACCAGCACCCATCAAGCGGGACAGAGAGATCCCCCGCAAGGTCCGCGAGCTGGATGTTGGAGAAATCCACCACAGGCGTCTCGATCAGCACCTCACGGAGCTCCGTGTCCGCCTGCCCGCCGCCCGCATCGAGCGTCGCGAGCCTGCCCGCGAGCACCGATCGATCGATTGTGTTGGCGAGTTGTTCCAGATCCCGCGCTTGCTCAAAGTCCCGCAGCGCGGATCCGATCCGGACGGGCCAGACAATTCGCCGGATCCCGATCGCGTTCGCGTAACCAGCGGCCTGCAAGAGCATCTGCGAGTGCTGGGCCCCCTCGCTCAGTGCCAAGGCATCCTCGGACTGCTCCGGGGGATACCCGGTCTGGTCCGTCAGCATCGCGAGCCCGAACATATCCGCCTGCCGAGCGACTGCACGGTCGATCGAGGGGAGCACAAGGTCCAGATCCGTCAGCGAACCCCACCACGCAGCCATCACGACCGGCGGCTCGGTGTCCGCACGCGCGGTCTGCTCCGCGGCAATGGCGGCGACCACCGCGGACTCCAGCCCGCCGTCGGAGAGAATCAAGCACCGTTCGCTGGTCAACCGTGGGGTCGGCATAGGACGGATTCTATCGGATCCCCCCCGCCCGTGGGCGGACGAGCCCCCAGCGGATGCGTTTTTTCCGCCCGTGCGCACCCGAATTACGGGTGCGCAAGCCCACGCCGCGCAGGATCCGCAGGCTAATGGTTCGGGGTCGGTGCCCGATAGTCCGCCAAATCGATCGAGCGGAAGTACTCGATCGTGCTCACCAGCCCGTCCCGGAGCTTCACCGAGGGTTCCCACCCAAGCAGCTCGCGGGCGAGTGTGATGTCCGGCTGACGCTGCATCGGGTCGTC
>JAGQOC010000110.1 GCA_020427745.1 Phycisphaerales bacterium
CGGTGACAGGCTCGATGCCTCCCGCGGCGATCATCTGCATCATGAGGCTGGTACCGGAGCGAGGTAAACCAGAAACAACTGTGAGAAACTGGGTATTTTGGGTGGTCATGGCGCTTTTTTTGGGTTCGTCCGGGAATTCAAAATTTACGAATTTTTTGGGGATGCTCGGGAATTGTGCTCCCGTAGCGTGAGGATCGGGTTATTGTATGGGCGTGCAATGGCCAGTGTTCGCCAGCTATCGGCGGATTTCCCGGCGTTGTCGAGAACAATAGGTTGGGATGGCGTTTCTTGTTGATTCGCCTGCATGTGCCCGCCTGGTGGATATTTGTGAGAAAGAGAGCACAAAATGAAAAATGAGATCACAACTGGCATCGCCGGCGCTGTGGCACTCGCAGCCGGCTCGGCCGCGTACGCAAGCGTCGTCGCTGTCGCAACCCCCGGCGACCTCGTCGCCAACGGCAGCACCGGCTTCTTCGGCGCTGGCAACGATGTCAGCTGGGACGTCGACGGCGACTCGATCGCTGACCTCGGCTTCAACTTCCGCGGCACCCCGATCAGCCCCGGCGCCTACGAGTGGCAGGCCAATGTCCACACCCTGAACGGCTCGTCCGTCTCGGGTTACGCTGGCTTCTTCGTCACCTACTACGGCACCCGCCTCTCCGCTGGCGACTCCGTCGCAGGCTCCGGCCTCGTCGGTGACGGCATCGGCGGCCAGGTCGCTATGGGTTCGGACTACGCTTCCATCGCTTACGGCGGTTGGGGCGGCGTCGGCTCGACCCAGACCGGCTTCCTCGGCTTCCAGCTCTCGAGCGGCAACTACGGCTACATCGAAGTCGCAGCAGGCCCCGGCGGCATCAGCTTCCTGAGCGCTGCCTACGACGACTCGGGCGCTGACATCCTTGCAGGCGCTGGCGTCCCCGCCCCCGCTTCGCTCGGCATGCTCGCGATGGGTGCAGGTGCACTCCTCCGCCGCAAGCGCTAATCTGTGATTCAACGATCGAAAGATCGTTTTATTGAACACGACGGGCAGCCGACTTACAGTCTGCTGCCCGTTTTTTTCGACCCCCAAGGAAGGACCCCATCCCATGGGTGAACGA
Source organism: Phycisphaerales bacterium (assembly GCA_020427745.1). Classification (GTDB taxonomy): domain Bacteria; phylum Planctomycetota; class Phycisphaerae; order Phycisphaerales; family UBA1924; genus UBA1924. The sequence continues at coordinate 1,098 of JAGQOC010000110.1, forward strand.
CTCGCCAACCGTGTCATGCTGATCGGGTGGGATGCCGCCGACTGGCAGATCATCATGCCCCTGCTCGAGAAGGGGGGCATGCCGAACCTCAAACGCTTCCTTGACGAGGGGGTCTGGGGGAACATCTCCACCCTCAACCCCGTGCTCTCCCCGATCCTCTGGAACTCCATTGCCACGGGGAAGCACGCCGACAAGCACGATATCATGGGCTTCATGGAGCCCGACGGGCAGGGTTATGTCCGCCCGGTTTCGTCTACCTCGCGAAAAGCCAAGGCGATCTGGAACATCTGCTCGCAGAACGGGCTGAAGTCCAATGTCGTCGGGTGGTTCGCGTCCTATCCGGCCGAGCAGATCCATGGTGCCGTCGTCACCGACCGCTACGAAGCGTTCTCTAGTGACCCGGACAAGTTCGCAAACGATCCCAACTCCTACCACCCGGTCTCGCTCAAGGACGACCTCCGCACACTGCACATCACCCCCGGGATGGTCGGTGTCGAGGACATCCGCGCGTTCATCCCCGAGGTCGAGTCCATCGATACAAACCATGACGAGCACCCCGGGGTGTTCGCGGCGTTGCTCGCGCAGTGCGCCTCGGTCCACAACGCCGCGACCTATCTCGTCGAGGGCAACGACTGGGACTTCTCCGCGTTGTACTACACCGCGATCGACCATTTCGGGCACGCCTTCCAGGAGTACCACCCCCCGAAGATGGATCATGTGACCGACGAGCAATACCGGCTCTACCACCAGGTCATCACCTCGGTCTACCAGTACCACGACATGATGCTCGGGCGTCTCTTTGAGCTCGGGGGCGATGACACCACATTCGTTCTCCTCTCGGACCACGGCTTCAAGAACGGGCTGGATCGCCCCAAGATCTTTGTCAACCCCGAGAACCCCAACGAGCGGACCGGGCCGGGCATGGGTCCGGTCGCGTGGCACCGTCAGTTCGGGGTGTTCGCCGCCAAGGGGCCCGGGGTCGCCAAGGGACGCGAGATCCGCGAGATCGGCCTGCTCGATGTCTGCCCCACCATCCTGACCCTGCTGGGGATCCCGGTCGGCGAGGACATGGACGGGCGTGTGATCGAGCAGGTCTTCGAGCACCCGCCCCAGGTTGACACTGTTCCCACCCATGAGGGTGAGCACCCGGACGACGGCGTGTTCCGTGGGGAGCATGTCGAGGACCCGTACGCCGCCCAGGAAGTGCTCAAGCAGCTCGCGGAGCTTGGGTATGTCGATGCCCCCGGCGAGGACAAGGAACTCGCGGTCAAACGCACGATCCGCGACCGTGAGGATGCGCTCGCGACAGTCTATTTCAGCTCCGGGCGTTCGGGGAAAGCGGTTGAGGTGCTCGAGCGGCTGGTCGCGGAGTACGACGAGCCGTATTTCAAGTATCGGCTCGGGAATGTGCTCGCCAAGCTCGGGCGGTTCGACGAGGTCGAGACACTGATCGCGAACAACATCGATGACCCCGAGCACGCGCCGATGATGAACATGCTCAAGGGGCAGACGCTGCTCGGGCAGGGGAAAACCGAGGAAGCGATGGAGGTCCTCGAGCAGGTCCGGCGGACCATGCCGGGCATGCCTCGGATCCGCACGCTGCTTGCACGCCCGATGATTAAGCATGAGATGTGGGACGACGCCGAGCGTGTGCTGCGTGAGGCGTTGGAGATCAACGAGGATGATCCCGAGGCGCTCGACCTGCTGGGCGTGGTGCTGCGTCACAAGGGTCAGCACGAGCATGCGGTCAACGCGCACATGAAGTCCGTGACCCTGCTCCACGAGCAGCCGGTGGCGCACCTCAATCTGGGGATCGCATTGATGCAGGCGGAGCAGTGGGACTGGGCGATCCGCGCCTGCGAGGTGTCGCTCTCGCTCTTCCCCAACAACCCGGTCGCTCACCGCCACCTCGCGTGGATCTACGAGAACATCAAGAAGGACAAGGGCAAGGCCCGTGAGCACGCTTCGATGAGCAAGCAGTTCCGTGAGGATTCTGACGACTACAAGCTCAAGGAAGAGCTCGGGCTTGACCGCTGGTAGCCGGACAAAGACCGATCCGAGATCCGGAAAGCGCATAAAAAACCCACGCATTGGCGTGGGTTTTTCAATACCCCCCCAGGGACTTGAACCCTGAACACGCGGATTAAGAGTCCGCTGCTCTACCGATTGAGCTAGGGAGGCGATTGACCGGACTTCTCCGGCAGGTCAATTTATAACCCCCCCGGGGCGGTTTGTCCAGAACCCGAAGCCCGAAGCACGCAGATTGACTCAAGACCATGGCGTGACTACCCTTGCTGTCCTGCACACGCCGGTGTGGACAGGGGTTTTTCGCGGGGCAGACTCCCCCGTATTGATTTTCACCCGCGGGATCGACCCCACAGGGATGAGCAAGGAGAGCAACCATGCTTCCAGCACAACGCCAGAGCAAGGGCCGATCCAAACGACGCCGCGCACACGACGCGATCACGAGCGTGACCCCCACCATGTGCCCGCTGAGCGGGATGCCCAAGGTTCACCACCGCGCCTGCTCGGAGTCGGGCTATGTCCGCCCGGGGCTGCGCATCAAGGTCCGCAAGCTCGGCATCGGCACCAACTGATCGCCCCAAGCCGGTAAGGAACACCAGTGGGAATACGCATCGGAGTCGATGTTCTCGGCGGCGACCACGGGCCTGAGGTGATCCTGCAGGGATGCATCGACGGGCTCCAGTTCCTCTCGCCCAACGACGCGCTCGTGCTCATCGGCCCGGCGGACCTGATCGCTTCGTTCCTCAAGTCCAAGGACATCAGCGACGAGCGTCTTGTGATCGAGCACGCGGCCCAGGGTATCCCGATGGACGCCGCCCCCACGGTTGCTGTCCGGTCCATGCCCGATTCAACCATCGTCCGCATGGCGCAGCTCGGCTCGCACAAGGCGGACATCCGCTGCGACGCCGTGATCTCCGCGGGCAACACCGGCGCGTGCGTCGCCGGCGGACAGATGTACATGAAGCGTCTGCCCGGTGTGCACCGCCCGGGTATCGCCGTTGCGTTCCCGTCGTTCCATGGCCCGGTTGTTCTGTGCGACGCCGGCGCCAACCCGGAGCCCCGCGCCAACCACCTCTGGCAGTACGGGGTGATGGCGGATATCTACGCCAAGCGTGTCTTCCATATCGAAAAACCCCGCGTCGGGCTGATGAACATCGGCTCCGAAGAGAGCAAGGGCTCCGCGCTCGCGAAAGAGACCGCGGAGATGCTGCGGCGTACGCCCGGGCTCAACTACATCGGGTTCATCGAGGGGCGTGATCTGTTTGCGGGCACCGCGGATGTGGTGATCACCGACGGGTTTGTGGGCAACACCACGCTGAAGATGGCCGAGGGATTCGCCAAGAGCATCTTTCAGGCGATCGTCCACGAGATCTCCCAGGCGGACCCGCAGCTCGCGATGCAGTTCCAGCCGATCATCAAGAGTATCTACAAGAAGAATGACTACCACGAGCACGGCGGCGCGCCGCTGCTCGGGGTCAACGGCGTCATGATGATCGCGCACGGGACCTCCGAGGCGCGTACTATCCGGGCGGCGATCCGCAACACCCTCGAGTATGTCCGGGGGCATGTCAACGACCAGATCGTTGAGCGGCTCGAAGAACTCTCCTGCATCGAACAAGGCGAACCCGCATGACCGCTCAGCACCCGAGACCGTACGGCGTCGAGATCCTCGGATCCGGCACCGCACTCCCGGAACGCAGACTCACCAACGCCGACCTCGAGACCATGATGGAGACCTCGGACGAGTGGATCGTCCAGAGGACCGGGATCCGCGAGCGACGCGTCGCCGACTGGGCAAGCAATGAAAAGACCTCGACCCTCGCCCTCGGCGCTCTCCAGGCCGCGTTGAAGGATGCGGGGATGGATGCGTCCGAGCTGGATCTGATCCTCGTCGCGACGATGACGCCGGACATGCCCACACCGAGTGTTTCGTGCATCATCGCCGCGGAACTCGGGTGCACCGGGATCGCGGCGTTCGATCTCAACGCAGCCTGCTCCGGCTTTGTTTTCTCGATTTCCACGGCGTCGGCGATGATCCAGTCCGGCATGTACAGGACGATCGGGCTCGTCGGGGCGGACTGTCTGACCAAGCACATCGAGTACTCCACCGCCGGACGCTCATCGGCGATCCTCTTCGGCGACGCCGCGGCTGCGGTTGTGCTCCGAAGGAACGACAACGACACCTCCACCGGGATGATCGCCCACGCGTTGCACAGCGACGGCAACGGGTCCAAGATCCTCCTCATCCCCGCCGACCGGAACGATCACCCGGATCCGGAGAGCTGCGACGACCGCGAGCTGAACCGCGTGTATATGAACGGGCAGGGTGTGTTCAAGTTCGCCGTCAAGAAGTTCCCGGAGGTCATCGAGGAGGCGCTCGAGCTCGCGGGGCTGCACGCCGACGAGGTGGACCACTACATCTGTCACCAGGCCAACGCTCGGATCCTCGAGGCCGCCCGCAAACGGTTTGGGCTCGACGAGTCCAAGCTGCGCATCAATATCGACCGTTTCGGGAACACGGTCGGCGCCTCGTGCCCGCTCGTGTTCGATGAACTCCGCAAGGAGGGCGCGATCAAGCCGGGGCAGCGGGTGATGTTCATCGCGTTCGGGGCGGGGCTCACCTGGGGGGCGAGCCTCTGGCAGCTCTGAGTTTTCCCTGCTATCCTCTGCTCTCTGGAGGGAACACCAATGAACACCGTTATTCTCTGCCCCGGACAGGGTGCCCAAGCGATCGGCATGTCCAAGGCGTGGAGCGAGGTCTCCGAAGCCGCTCGCTCGATCTTTGAACGCGCGGACATCGTGCTGGGCGATTCGCTCGGCGCCCCGCTCTCGACGCTCTGCTTCGAGGGCCCCGAGGACACGCTCAACCGCACCGATGTGTCCCAGCCCGCGATCTACACGGCGTCCGTTGCGTGCCTCGCCGGATGGCTGGATGAATCCAACAAGACGATCAACGAGCTCGGGATTGTTGCGACCGCCGGGCTCTCGCTCGGCGAGTACACCGCGCTGCACCTTTCCGGCGCCTTCAGCTTCGAGGACGGTCTCAGGCTCGTCACGCTCCGCGGGCGTGCGATGCAGGACGCCGCGGAAGCGGTGCCCTCGTCGATGGTCGCGCTGATCGGCGCGGACGAGGACAAGGCAAACGCGGTGTGCCAGATGGCCCGCGAGGGCGATGTGCTCGTCACCGCGAACTTCAACGCGCCCGGGCAGGTGGTTATCTCCGGCTCGGTCACCGCGTGCGACCGCGCGGAGCTCGTTGCGTCGGAGATGGGTTTGCGCGCGACCCGTCTGAGTGTTGCTGGCGCGTTCCACTCACCGATCATGCAGCCCGCCGCGGATCGGCTCGCAGAAGCACTCGCGGCGACGCACATCAACACCCCGTCCTGCACCGTGATGTCCAATGTCACCGCCGCGCCGCACGAGCCCGACCCGGACACCATCCGTCTGCGTCTTGTCGAGCAGCTCACCTCACCGGTTCGCTGGTCGGCGTGCTGCGAAGCGCTCATCAAATCGCACGAAGACGCGAGCTTCCACGAGCTCGCGCCCGGCAAAGCCCTCGCGGGCATGATGCGCCGCATCAACCGGGACACCAAGGTCGAGGGGCACACTGAACCCGCGACTGTTTCCTGATCCGAACGACACATCTTTCGAAAGCAACCACACAATGACCGATCAACGCGTTGCCATTGTCACCGGAGCCTCCCGAGGGATCGGGCGTGCCATCGCCGCCCGGCTCGCCGCGGACGGACGCCATGTCGTCTGCGTCGCCCGCTCCGAGGGACCGCTCAACGAGCTCGTCTCCGAGATCCAGTCCAGCGGCGGCAGCGCGAGCGCAAAGACCTGCGATATCTCGGACTTCGGCGCGGTTGCGGCGCTGGTCGAGGGTGTCGCCGAGGAGCACGGGCGACTGGACATTCTCGTCAACAACGCGGGGATCACCCGCGACAACCTGATCCTCCGCATGGACGACGACGAGTGGGACGCGGTGATCGACACGAATCTGAAGTCGGTCTTCGTTGCCTGTCGGGCCGCGGCGCGACCGATGATGCGTGGGAAGTTCGGACGCATCGTCAACATCGCCTCCACATCAGGCATCGTCGGCAACGCCGGGCAGTCCAACTACGCCGCCGCCAAGAGCGGGCTGACCGGGCTGACCAAGTCCATCGCGCGCGAACTCGGGAAGAAGAACATCACCGCCAACTGTGTCGCGCCGGGGTTCATCGAGACCGACATGACCAAGGACCTGCCCGCGGGCGTGATTGAGCACATCAAGGGTGTGATCTCGACCAGGGACCTGGGCAAGCCCGAGGACATCGCCGAATGCGTCGCGTATGTCACCTCCGACGGCGCTGGGTACCTCACCGGGCAGACCATCGCCGTCGACGGCGGCATGACGATGTGTTGAACAGTCCCGACCGGAGACTCAACCGATGAACATGCTCGGCCCCATCGCCGGAACACTCGAGTACGAGCGGGCGGAGAACCTCAAGCTCGCCCGCTCGGTCCCCGAGGATATCTGCGACCGGCTCCCCGGCGGGCTTGTGCAGTCGCCGTGCTGGATCGTCTGCCATTTCTGTCTCGCCGACACGCTCCAACGCGAGAGCATCACCTCGGACACCCCCGGCTTCGACAAGGCGTTCTTCGATGAGTTCGGCCCGGAGTCCGACTTTGCCATGGCACGCACACACATGAATGCACGCTTCGGCTCCTGGTCGGATGCGATCGAGGCCGCGGCGGCGTCGCACGCGAAGCTCGTCGACGCGATCCGCAACGCGGATCTGGATCGGCTGCTCGCGCCGCACCCCAACGAGCGGGTCCGCGCGTGGTTCCCGACCCTCGCAAGCAACATCAGCTACGCGCTCTGGCACGAGGGCAACCACGGCGGGCAGCTCCGCGCGTGGATCCACGCGGCCAAGCACGCCGGGCTGCTCCCCACCGATTGATCCGGGTCACGCGGGGAACTTCAGGAACCCGAAGTGCAGTCGGCAATGATCGAGGTGCATAAGCACCCACTGCTCGTGAGTCATCTTCCCGAGCACGGGTGAGTCGTGGGTCATCTTCTCGCCGCTCCGGATCCTGCCGAGCACAGATCGCATGTGGGCGATACCCTGCTCTGTCGGGACCTCGTCTGCCGGGAGTACGGACTTTGCTTTGGCAGGGAGCTTGATCCCGGGCTTCATATGGGACTTGCCGAGCCTGGGCTTGAACACGAACCGTCCGAGGAGCCGGATCGGGAGCGGCGCCTGGGCCTCGAACCCGTCGAGGGCACCGTCGAAGATCTTGGCGCAGTGCTCCATGATCTGCCCGGGGGACCAGTTTCCGGTGGCCGTGAGGGTCCCCGCCTGGTGGGCGGTCTCGATGCGATCAATTTCCGCCGAGAGCTCATCAAGGGTCCGATAATCGCGGGGAGCCCAGTTTTTGGTGTATTCCTTTGACATGGTGGGACTCTACCCAACTTCTGCGGTCTGGTTGCTTCCCGATCCGGGTTTGCGTCCATTTCTCCCCACCAATCGCGCAGAATTTTCTGGACATTCGTTGGCAGGGGTGCCGAAGCTGGGGTACCTGTTTACTTGGAGCGATTCGGGGACACCGGATGTTCACCGAGGACAGGAGAAACAAATGAAGAACAGAACACTCATGGGATTGGTATGCGTTGTCGGAGCCGCCGCGTCGGCATCGATGGCCGCACCGACACTCTTTGTTACCAGCGGCACGGATCTTTTCCGTATCCAGCTTGATGCCCCCACCGAGGGCGCGAACTTCACACAGTTTGACCACTTCACAACAGGTGTATCACTCGTCTCGCTGACCGCGGACGATGAGGGGCGTCTGTGGGGAACCGAGGTCAGTGATGTGAACGAGGACGGGATGCACGCCCTCTACTCCATCGACAATGTGCTCAGCACCCCGATCCTCAACAACGAGGGCGAGTTCCTCGCCGAGCGTACGAGCTCGATCGTCTGGTCCAACGGCAGCCTCTTCGGGTTCACTCAGGACTCACGCCAGTTTATTGAGATCGACCCAATCAACGACATCGCGACTGCGGTCGGCCCCCTCGCCACGGGGACCAACCCCCCCGCGTCCAGCGGCTGGGACTCCGCAACCGGTGCGTTCTATGGCATCCGCAGCGGCGAACTGTTCCGCTATGAAATCGGCGAAGAGCTCGCCACCACCAAGGTCGCCAATGTTGATTTCGGGATCTCCGGCCCCACCGGCGGTGAGATCATCGACGGCATCTACTACCACGCCATCAACGACGGCAGCCTCATGCACATCTACTCGATCGATCTCGAATCCGGGATCTCGACTGAGTTGATCACCTTCGCCGTCGAGGGGCGTGCCCCGGTCGGGCTGGCGGGTGTCAGCGGCGTCCCCGCTCCTGGTGCACTCGCACTGCTCGGTGCTGGCGGGCTCGTCGGCCTCCGTCGCCGCCGCTCCTAATCCCTGATCCCCAAGCGACTGCTCCTGATCCAGCAATCCGCGAGCCCCTCAAGACCTCTTGAGGGGCTTTTTTCATCCACAATTCGTGCCTCACGGAGACCCCCCGCCGAATTCCCTGAGTTTGCGCTTTCGTCCGATATCCTTGATCGCTAAAATCATCAGGTCACCGGGTCGCAGCAGGCCCGGTTCGTGTCGATTCAGCAACCTAGATCTTGGAGGATTGGTTATGAAAATCGTTGCATGCGCTGCCATTGCACTGCTCCTGTCCGCGGGGGCGGCGGCTGATGTCACCACAACCTGGGATTCTGGAACACTGGAGGGTTGGACCTTCGCGAACAACCCCAACGCCGGTGAGTGGGAAGTCTTCAGCACCGGCGGCAACCCGGACGGGTATGTCAGCTACATCGACGGCCCCGACGGCACGGCCCAGCCGAACTTCCTCTACGCCCCGGGCTCTTATCTCGGCGATTACTCCACCTTCGGGCCCGGTGCGGGCTTCAGCTACGACGGGATCTGGGAAGCCTCCCACGCAGTCATCAACGCCCCTGTGATCCGTCTCCTCGGTGCAGGCGGGGAGATCGCTGAGGGCTTCGGGGCCGGCTTCAACTCGTCGGGCTGGGATTCGTTCTTCGTCCCGCTGGAGGAAACCTCTTGGAACATGATCTCCGGGAACTGGAATGATCTGATCCAGAATGTCACCGGGCTCATCCTCAACGGCGACAACGGGATCGGCAACGGTCGCGAGGCGGGCGTCGACAACTTCACCCTTGTTGTCCCCGCCCCCGGCGCACTCGCCCTTCTCGGCGTGAGCGGGCTCGTCGGTTTCCGGCGTCGGCGCTGATTCATACCAGAGCACCCCGGAGTTCCTCGGGGTGTTTTTTTGTGCGCACGCATCGGGCGGATCCCGATTTCATTGAATAAAAAAAACGCCCGCGATCGCGGGCGTTTGTGTGTTGAGCGAAGAAACGATCAGGCCTTG
>JAGQOC010000111.1 GCA_020427745.1 Phycisphaerales bacterium
TCATCCGCGAGATCGGCCGGGGCGGCATGGGGATTGTGTACGAGTGTGAGCAACAGCACCCGAGGAGACGCGTCGCGGTGAAGGTTGTTGAATCACTTCTCTACGCACGCGAGCTGAATCAGCGGCTCGCCGCGGAAGCCCAGATCCAGGGACAGCTCCAGCACCCGGGCATCGCGCGGGTTTACGATGCGGGCATCGCGAAGATCGGTCGCTCTCGTCGTCCGTACTTTGTCATGGAGCTTATCGATGGGCGGCCTCTGCACGCGTATGCGGACGCGCACAAGCTTACCCAGCATGACAAAGCGACCCTGATCTCAAAGGTCTGCGATGGCATGATGCACGCCCATGAGCGTGGCATCATTCACCGGGATCTCAAGCCCGAGAATATTCTTGTGGAGAAGGACGGGCAGCCCAAGATCCTCGATTTCGGGATCGCTCGGTTTGTTGGTGATTCAACGCTTGCCGCGACCACGATGACCCGTGAGGGGCAGATCCTTGGCACGCTGGCGTATATGGCGCCCGAGCAGCTCGCCGGCAACCCGGATCTGATTACCGCACGATCGGATGTCTACGCGATCGGCGCGATCATGTACGAGCTCCTGCTTGGGCACCCGCCTGTTCAGCTTGAGGGGATGTCCATCTCCGCGGCGTTTCGCGCGATCGAGACCGAGGAACCCGTTCGGCTGCGTCGGATCAATCGAGAGATCAACAGCGACATTGAGACGATCATCATGCGCTGCTTGAGCAGAGAGCCCGAGCGGCGGTTTGCCAACGCGGGTGAACTCGCGGACGATCTGCGCCGATCGCTCGCTGATCGCCCGATCCGGTCTCGTCCGCCGACGAAACGCTATCGCGCCGGGAAGTTTATTAAGCGCAACAAGCTCCTTGTCGGCGGGGTATCGGCGACCATGCTCGCGTTGTCCGCCGGGCTTGTCTTCTCCATGTACTTCGCCGCGGGGCAGCATTCTGCCCGTCTGGTTGCGGAAGAACAGCAGCGGATCGCCCGCGGCAAGGAACTCGACGCGATCCAGGGTGTGCTCGGCGGGGCGTCGACCCTTGCAGCCAATGGGCAGCGGTGGGAAGCGACCCGACAGATCTTGACAGTCGATCCCGGGAGCCGGGGATGGGAATGGAACCATCTCGCGATTGAGTTGCCCTGGGTGCTCACCCTGGATCGGTGGCGGTATTCCTACGCCGAAGGTGGAAGCATGGTTGCCACATACGGCTTTACGGACAACACGACCTTACTGCTGCATGACCCTCTCACCAATGCACTCTTTACTCGTGATGTATTGACGGACACCGTGCGCAAGATCCCCCTCGATGGGATAGGTGTCTACCGAGCCGATATGTGTCAAGACCCCATTGATGGCAAAATCTGCGTGCAACTCGATGATGGTCGGATTGGGCTGCTGGATCTGGAGACCGGATTGTTCACATTGTGGTTCAGCGTGCCAGCGGATGAAAATGTGCGGCTCCGAACCGTCTCCCCAGACAGATCGATTGTTGCCTGCCAGAAGGGGACACTCCTCACCATGTATAAGAGCGGTGAGGTTGTGTACGAGATCGATTCAGGAATAAACGATCCCGTAACGATGAACTGGAACATGCCGATCTTCTCACCGGACAGCTCGAGGGTCTATCTTACCAACTACGGAAACAACGGCGAATACATCGCGCTCGATACGGCCACATGGGAAGAACTCGGACGGATACCTTCCCCGAACTGGGGGCCTCTTCTGGATATCAGCGTCGATGGGGAGTACCTCTATCTCAGTTCCATCGATAAAGGAATCATAGTTCACCGGGCGTCGGACCTGGCGTATATCGACTCCATCGATCCGCAGGACGGCAGAGCGAACTGGTTACGGACTTCACACGCCGGATCGATGCTCGCGGCATGCTTTGAGACGCTGAGCTCGGTCCGGATTTACGATACTGCGACCCTCGACCCAATCCATGTGTACGACTTTGAGGAGAGCACCCTCTCGAATGTCCCGGGCTTTTCGCCGAATGACGAACTCTTTGTCTCGCACACCCCATCGGATTTCCGTATCTGGATCGAGGACCTTGTCGCAAAGGGAAACCCTTCGCAGACATTACTCAAAGGTCACTCCTCGTGGATGTATCAGCTTGCTATCTCTCCGGATGGATCACTGCTTGCAAGCGCCGAGCCCGAGACCGGCGATGTTCTTCTCTGGGACCTGAATAGGGATCAGTTATTGAGCAGGTTCAAACGCCCCGCGGGAGCGGGCGCATTGGTGAATCACATGAATGCTCCGCTCGTGTTCGATCCGTCGGGAGAGGCATTGATCTTCGCAGAGCAGCTTCCAGGAACGAAAGTGCTCGGTCTGAGCACAGTTGATCTCCGGACAGGCGAGCGGAGCTGGAGAGAAACAGGGAGCATCAATCAGACGATTGATGCGGTCGCGGATATGGTTGGCCCCGGTCCTGTCTTTCATCATGCAGTTGCGCTCCCCGACGGCAGAATCGTCCAAGGGAACGCCGCCCCGGCATTCGCGAGCAGAGTTATCGCCCGCGGGCGGGCTGGGTCTGAATACGGAACCAAGATTCTTGCCGAAAGCAGAGTGACGCTCTGGGCCGGGTCCGCCGTGCATCCAAGCGGAGATGTCTATGCGTGCGGCGAGGTCTATATGACACGGATTCGTGATGCGCGCACCGACGAGATCCTGTTCGAAATCCCCAACGCAGTCGCAACCAGCGTGTATGGCATGACCTATTCACCCGACGGGTCTCGTTTCGCGATGGGCACCGAGAACGGGCGGATCCTGATCTTCGATACGGAGTTCTACAAGAAGATCGCGGATATCCGCGTTTCCGACGAAGAACCCGACAACCCACGCAACTACATCTACAACCTCGTATGGACGCCGGACGGCAAACGCCTGGTCGCCTGCGGCGGATCAACGCTCCGCGTCTTGGAGTCGGAACGACCAATTGTACGCCGAAGGCACCGTGAGCAATGGGAGTCCGATCTTGCTCACGCAAGAGAATCTCTCGACAGCTCTGCTGCGCATGCTGAAACAGCTTCATACGGCGCACTGCTCATCGCACAAATCGAGAAGTGGGCTTCCGACGAACCAACCTCACTGGTCTCTCGAAAAACCCCGCCTGCCGTTTCATCGGGAGACGGGGTCCATGAAGAACATTCTGCGATTAATACGCGGACCGGTCAGAGACAACCTTGATTAAACTCCCCCAGGAACCCGAAGACATCAAAGACATCGAACAGGCCGTCACCCGTAAAATCAGCGGCGACCTGCGCGTTGTTGAACGCGTCAAGGAACGCGAAAACATCAAAGACATCCAGTACCTGGTCCCCTGTGAAATCGGCGCGGCCGCAGCCCTGGTCTGAAGCAAAGGCCCCACCCCAGAAACCAGCGTCAACCGCGTACACGCTCCCGGGCGCGGACACGGCCCCGAACTGGTGGAAAGATCCGCACACGGCGTAGGACGGGCCGCTGTGCGTTCCGCCCCCCGCATCAACAGTGCTCCATCGGATACTGTATTGAGCGTGCGCCGATGCCGATCCCATCACAATCGCCGAGATAAATCCTACTGCCTTGAGCATACATACTTCCTTTGGTTGATCCGTCGTCGCTGGCTACTCCAAACTATGGGGTCTTCTTGACGATAAGATTGAGATCCGCTACGGTGATCAGGATCGGTTCACTCTCCGCATAATCCGGCCCGGCGTTCTGCACGACAACCGGGTACACCCCTACCGTCGCGACATCCTCCGGTAGCAGCTTCACTCGCATCTTTCCGGGCCCGACCACGGTGGAGTCCCGGAGCTGCCCGTTGAAGAAGACGGCGGCCCCGACACGGAAATCAGCGCCGATCAGCGTGAGGTTGTAATCCCTTGTCTGCTTGAGCGCGAGATCATCAAAGGCGATCGACCCCTGATCGATCAGGTTCGGTACGGCCGCCTCAACCACCGGATCACGATAACGAACACGGAACAGCAGCGGCGCGGAATCCCCGCCGCTGTCGAGAAGACCCTGGAAAACCGGGGTCTCATCCGGGATCCCGTCCGCGTTCGCGTCGACACGGAGTTCTTCGAAATACTTTGTTCCGTTGCTCGGGGTGTGCACCGCGACCCAGTGGTCACCGAGCGTCGCGGAGTCCGCGGGCAGTTCCGCGATCAGCAAGGACGAACTCACGAATGTCGTCGGGAGATCCACCCCATCGTACCGGACAACAGACGACGCGTTGAAGTTCCCGTACTTGGGTTCCTCGTACCCAACAAAGTTCGGCACATGCGCCGGGCCAGATACGCGGAGCTCGATCGGGCGTGCAACCGGAACATCGTTTGGATCGTTGTAATCGTCATCCATGATGATGTCAACAGGCGAAAAGTTGCTCGGCTCAATAGAGCTTGCCACGGGCACGGGTGCCGCGATTGTCAGCATCAGCTCGTTGCTCATCCCGCCACCGGGTCCTGGGTTGCAGATCGTGACAGGAACCATCATGGGGATGTCGTACTGTCCCTCCTCGAGACGCACATTGTGGATCCCGTTGTCTACGGGCTGCACGAATCGGGGGAGCGGGAGCGTCGAGCCCTTCGCGTTCCACAGCACAGCGGGGAACTCGGGCATCCGGTTGAAATCGAATCCGGGGAAATATTCTGCCGCGCCCCCCGCAAACCCGCCGTCCGTGATATCACTCCACAGATCGTCTCGCAGCTTGATGTAGTAATCGCGGCGTGCGATGAATGTATCGTTGCCCGCGAATGACTTTGCATCAATCACCGAGACCGGCAGCGTCGCCAGATCCGGGTCCGCTGCCCAGAGGTTCGGGTTGACAGCGTCCAACCGCGGCGTTGGGAAGGTGATCGCGAGATCGATCGTGTCCGAGACCCCGTTCGCGTTCTGGACATACAGCTTGGCAATCCCGGGGAGCAAGCGGAACCGGTTCGGCAGCCTCGCGAGCATCGTGTTGTTGTTCACCCAGACGGATTCGAGTGCTTCTACGCGACCCCAATGCTCGATCATAACTTGCGAATCTGACGCGAATCGCTCGCCGAAGACCAGGAAGTTGGAGGCTCCTGAGGTGGTGACATTGAACGACGAAACACTCGGGGATGTCTGGTCATAGATCAGCATCGGGATCGAGTCGCGGCTCGCCGCCTCGATGTTGGGGGCGATCACCGGGTTCCCGTTTTCATCAACAGGGCCCATGATACGGAGACAGGGAAGCTGCACGCTATTGAAGGGGATATCCCACCCGTCCTCGAAGACGGGGATCTCGAAGTTCACCACATCCGGGTTCGGCACGCCGAGCGCCGCGAGGATCTCGGAGAGATCCCAGTCGAAGCAGAGGAGACACTCCGGGCCGAATGTGATCAGGTCGAACCCGAACGCCGCGGCTGCGCCATTCAGCTCGACCGTCTTCCATGTGATCCCCGGGTACATCCCGACTTCTGTCGTGTTGAAGAACTGCCCCGTTCCCATCAGCGTCGGGATGATCTCGATCACCCCGTCGTAGCTCCCATCGTTCGGCACGATGAAGCTGAGATTCTCGCCAACCGGGAGCGTGATCGGGCTGATGTTCTCCCCAACAAACTCGTACCGCACCATGGGGAGCACGCCGACATCGATAAACTGGTTTGCGCCGATATCCGCACGAGCGCCGAGCTGGAACACGGACCCGCCGCCCCTCAACGAGAACTCCCCGTCGGGGGTCCCCGTTTCGAACTGTGCGCTCGCCGTGAGCCCGAACGGCTTGAGCACCGCTTCCGTGATGTTCGCGCTGAAGCGGAAGAAACGATCGTGCGCGTCGGTGCTGAACGAGTTGGTGCCCGGGTTGTAGAAACCCTGGGCGAACATCTGGGGCGTGCGGAAATCCGCGGCGAAGATGCCATCCGGGGACTCGAAGCTCTGCCACTCTCCGGGTGTGGGATACCCCGCGTTCGCGAGGATATCCAGCAGGTTCGCTTCCGGGATGTAATCACGGGGGATCGACGCCGAGTCGTGAATGATGTCAAGATTGATCAGATTCTCGGAGAAGGCGACGAGACGCAGCGATGAATCGAAGCTGTAGTCAACCCCGGCCGTCAGACCGGCATTGAAGGTCGGCGTAAAACAGCTCGTCATCCGCGCCGCGGGGTCTGCCTTCCAATCAACCACGATGGTCAACTGAGAGCCCGGCAAGACTTTTTCCGTGCTCGGGATCGCGAACTCCAGATCGACGGGCATGTGGACATCCACCGTGCCGCCGTTGATCTCTGCTTTGACTCCGGTATCCAGTGTGCCATCCGTGAGGAAAATGAAATCGCCACCGAAGTCTCCGAGGAGCGGGACGGTGAAGATCGCATTGACGGAAAGGTCCTCGTTCCAATCGATCGAGAAGAGGTCCTGCTCAGCAACAAGATTCCCCATGCCGGGCGCCCAGATGCTCTGGTTCTCGAAGCTCAACGATGCACTGGTCTTCTGGATCGTCGGAGTCAAGAGATACGGCTGCGTGTATTTGACAATAACAACCTCTTGAGGCGATTCGAATCGTGCGCCGACCGCGAGCACATTGCCCCCACCATCAACACGCAGACCCCTGGGCTCAAGATTCCGGAAACTCGCGGGGAGCGGCGGGCCGGGCGGCTGTGTCTCGGTCCAGAGCGGATTCGATGAAACACCGTTGGCATCAAACTTGTGGACCGAGTAATACCGTTCGTCGACCGTATCCAGATACCGGCGCATCATGACATAGATATTCCCGGCACGATCGACATCCATGTGCGTGAATGTCTCGTCGAGGCTTGTGAATGTCACATAATCAGACCCCGGGACAACGCCGCTCCATTCGAGGTTCCCGCTTTGATCAATCTTGTGGATGATCCCGCGATTAATCGGGAATCCTGTGTTGTACCCCCGTGTCCCCCCAATAAACGCGACTGTTCCGTCCCGAAACGCGTGCGCCCCCCGATACTGTTCGAACGCAAAGAGAGGATCCGAGTTCGTGTTGTATGCCCAGAGTTCGTTGCCGTCCTGGTCGATCCGGATGCCTCGCGCACCGGCAGAAACACCATCAACACGGAACCCGGCGACCACGACCCCGCCTTGCGGCGATGCTTCCAATCCATCAGCGTGCGGATCACTCGAATGCCCGATCGCGATCTCGGTGCTCCAGATGACATTCCCAGTCCCCCCGTCGAGCCTCGCCACGATGTCATTGTTCTGGTTCACAATGGATCCCAGCACATAGAGTCGCCCGGACGGGTCCATCTCGATATTCACATTTTTGAAGCCAGAGATCTCCGCGCCGACTGCCGCTTCCACATCAAGCTGAAATCCAACGGCACCGCTCTCCGGATCAAGCTGATACACAAAGACGCGATCAGATAGATCGGAGAGATTGACATCCAGTTTCACGGCAAGAAAAATCACACCATCCGGGTCGATCACAATGTCATCCGTATTGTGGTCGGGCAATGCCTGCGGAGCCGGGCTGGTATAGATACGCTGCCAGCTAAAGAACCCCTGAGGATTCACCTTGACGGCATGAAAATAGTTGCTCGTCGCAGAGCTGTACCCCGCGACGACGACATTCCCGTCGAGATCGATCTCAAACGCCGTCGGGACATCCATCAGCACCGTCTCGGCCGTCCACAGAAGCTCCGGCTCGACATTCGATGCGATCGAGTACTTCTCGATCCTGGTCATCCCGCCGGAGGATGAGACCACGATCATGTTCCCCTGAAGATCAAACTTCACGCTGAGCGGATCCGTGTTGGGGATCCCCAGCTCCCACCGCCGTGTGACAGGGTCTGTCGTCCCCCGTACATCCTCCAGGACCCCGCTCTCTTCGAGCCCTTCACGCACTTGGTCCGCAACATCGTCCGGCATCCGCTCGAGCTGCCGGTCGAGCTCGTCGAGTCGTTCTCGCAAAGATGCCTCATCCGGATCGATCCGCGCTGCCCCGGTGCTCGTCTGCGCCAGGGCGGACGAGTCGGTCAGCGCACCCAGTGCGATCGCGGTCGTGAAAATACAGGTTCTAAATCTCGGTTGCATGATGGATGCTCCGCTCGAAAGCTTGGGATGAACTCCGGAAAACTCGTGAGAAGAAACGCGTGCGCGGTTACTCGGCGGGAGCCCTGTAGTAGATCCCCATGTATTCGGGCTTCCCGTACAGGCTCGGCATCAAGAACTTGCCTCGCTCGCTCCCGACCTTCTGGATCTCGATCGGCGCACCACGCTGCTGAACAAACGCGTCGTTGCGCTTCGAGATCACTTCCCACGAGATCTTCTGCCCCGGCACGCCGCCAGCGATGACAAAGACATTCCCGCGGATCTCGGACTCGATATACAGGTTCGGCGCCGGCGCCCCGATCGGGGTCAGCGTGTACCGATGATCCGTGTTGATCGCTTCGAAGTAGTCCGGCAGCACGACCACGCCGCGCCCCTGCGCATCGAGTTGCACATTCCCGTTGTACCTGTTCTGGGGCTCCGGGGACTCGCTCGAGTAATGCAGCAGGTAGCTCCCCGCGGGATCCAGCGGGTGATCGATCATGAAACTCTTGGTCCCCGACGCGCCGAGGCGCCCGTTGGAATACACACCCCACCCCGCGGTGCTCGCGACCTGCCCGTACACTCCGAATGTCGAGCCGGAACCCGCGGTGGATTCGCCGCGCACACCTGTGCCCGCACCAACGGTGCTCTGCACACCGATCCCCGACGATGAAGTCTGGGTATCTGTGACCTCGATGCCGTTGCCTGTCGCGAAGCGAACATCAAGACGCGATGCGGGCGAGATCGTCCCGATCCCCACATCCCCTTGAGCGGTGATCTGCATCCGTTCCACTTGAGCTGTTCTGAAGGACATTCCTCGCTTCGCTTGTCCGAACTTGTCGTAGATAATCGCGCCGTCATCCTTGTTGTAGTTGTTTCCGAACATGATGACTTTCTCTTGGTGTTCAGGTCCAAGAAATGCCATGCTCACATCACCACTGTTTCCTTCAAGGAGAAGGTCTGCATTCTGCCACGGCTCAAGCGAAGTCGGCCCACCGTTCTGAATATGCAGCGGACTCACCGGGAGACTCACCCCGAACCCGACATACCCGCTCGCGTCGACTGTGATGCCGCGCGTGTTGAGCGCATACGGCACCGCCGTGAGCTTCTGGCGCGCGACGAACTCATACGACTGCGATCCGTCGGCGGGCCCCGCTTCGATCTCGACCCATCGCTGCTCGTTGGATGCCCAGGGGAGCACACCCCAGTCGAGTTCCACAGAGAACAACCCCTCCACCACCTCGACATTGAAGAGCTGCACGGTCTCGATCAGGTTCCCGCCCGTCGCGGCGTCGTACAACCTGAAACGGAAATCACGCAGCCCATCGACCGGCGTGCCGTCCTGCGAGAGCACGCCCTGATAGCTGATCGCATTCTCCGGCGGCAGCGCCATCGAGGGGGTGGTTGTCAACGCGATGCCTGCCGCCATCGCGAGTGCCAGTGTGCAGAGTCGTGCGGACATCTTCATGGTGTGTTCCTCTCCAGATCAGCGGAAACTCGATTACCGAACCCTGCGCAGAACGCGGCAGGGAGGGGAAAAGCCCCTTTCAACCGAAGAAACGATGCTCGAGGACCCGGGGGGACACGACCGTTTAAAAAAATGAGTTATCGGGCCTCAATTGAGCCATGGGCCCGTTCTCACGAGCGGCGGAACATTCGGCTCGCGAGCGCGTGAAGCGAATCGGGGTGCAGATGCCCTCGCGCGAGCACACGGATCGGGCCCGCGGGCTCAGATGGAAAGAACGCCCGATAATCCACGGTTTTGGGTCCTCGGCAGGATCTGCGCCAGAATTCTTCGGGGTGACAATCGGGCTTTGAGCGGGTTTTTTCGTGGAAGAATGGGGAAGTTTCGTAAATTCCATTGCCGATCGGTCCATGATTGGGTATCATTGGCCAAACAGATGGCACGAAGCACTGAATATTTCGGGATCGGATACCCGATCAAAACCAGACATCAATACGCAATGCGGTACTCGCCGCGGATATTTGAAGATGGTTTTTCAGTGAGCACGACCATGAACGGACAGCAGAACGCAATCTTGAGACTCGGGCCGGGCGGCGACTTTGCCGCGGACTTTGTCGATGATCGATCACGGCTTGGTGGTCTGGTCCGACGGGAGATGGGTGCTCGTCGCCGATCCCCGAATCGGCTTGAAATCCTGGGCATGCTTGCCCTGGTCGAGAAACAGTACTCCACACAGCGTGATCGCCTGAGCACGACGATGGCGTCCATCGGTCGGCTCTCGCGCACCCTTCAACCGAACACGGGGGTGATCCGCTCCGGATCCGCGGCCCGCGTACACGCCAACTATCTGCATGCCACCGAGCGTGCAGCCATGCGAAAGGATGGGAACCATGAACCTCACACCCAAGCAGCTCCGTATTTTGCAGCTGATCCGCGATTCACGCGTCCGGAGGGGCTATTCCCCGACGATGCAGGAGCTGGCCGACGAAATTGGCGTCAGCAAGGTCACGGTGTTCGAGCACGTCGAAGCGCTCATCAAAAAGGGCGCCCTCGTTCGCGAAGCGAACAAGGCACGCTCTTTGTCGATTGCTGACGGCATCGCCGTCCCCGACGAGGACCGTCCGCTGAAGTTCCCGCTCGTCGGACGGATCGCCGCCGGGTACCCGATCGAGAAGGTCGCGGACACGGATGAAGTCGATCTCGTCGAGTTCCTCGGGACCGCGAACGACGCGGACTCCACATTCGCGCTCCAGGTCGAGGGTGAGTCCATGCGCGATGAGGGCATCCTCGACGGCGATCTCGTTCTCCTCAAACGCGCCCAGGTCGCGAGCAACGGCGACCGGG
>JAGQOC010000012.1 GCA_020427745.1 Phycisphaerales bacterium
GAGGTCGCTGGCGAGAACTCGGCTGCTCGGAACAGGCCGTGACGACAACCGATCGTACAACAACATCTTCGGCGGGCCCTCCCGGAATGGGCGGTGCGCCACGCTGGAAAAGATGGAAGGGCTGGATCGGGTTTGCACTCGGGCTGACATTGTTGGTTGCCGCGGCGGTGGTGATCGCGTCCTCGCCCGGGATGATCGATGAGCTGTGGACCAAACTCCGCAACGCGCCCGCGTGGACGGTCGTCGTGCTCGCGGTCTCGCCGGTTCTGAGCTGGGTGCTCGTCGGTCTCTGCCTGCGTGTGCTGCTCCTGCGTCATGGTGTTGTCGGGCGTTTCGAGATGCTGATGCTTGTGGGGAGCGCCTGGTTGCTCAACCACCTGCCCATGCGTCCCGGGCTGATCGGGCGTGTTGGTTATCACAAAGCCGTCAACAACATCCGTGTTCGTGATGCGGTCGAGGCGACCGTTTGGTCGCTCGTGTTCGGCGCACTGGCGAATGTGATGGTCCTTTCGATTACGCTGCTCTTGCCGGCGGATTTGAACGCTTGGGGGCTCTCCGCGGCGTTGCTCTCGCCGATCCCGCTGCTCGTGGTCGCGAGCCTTCTTCTCCGTTCACGCAACGCGTCGCTGCTGCTGATCGGGTTGATGTACCGGTACGCGGATCTGCTGGTCTGGCTGGTTCGATACGCCGTCGTGTTCATCGCGTTGGGCATCGACGCCTCGCCGGTGCGGATCGCGCTGGTCACCGCGGTTTCCCAGCTGGCGCAGCTGGTCCCGATCACCGGCGGGGGTCTCGGGTTCCGCGAGTGGGGTGTCGGGCTTGCAGCGCGTCAGGGCGGGCACGCGATGCAGGCGGCGATGAGCGCAGACCTGATCAATCGCGCGATTGAGACATTGTGGGTGCTCCCGATCGGGTTGTTCTCGACCTGGTGGGTCGCGCGGCGCGTGCGCACAGAGTTTGGATCACTCAGCCGAACACAAGACGCGTCGCCATCCCGATGAGCAGGACGAGCCCGGGGATGCCCGCGAGCAGGATCCAGCGGAGCATCGAGAGGCGTTTCTGGTCCAGCGGGTTGATCATCGCGATGGGGCGTGCGTCCGCGCCGGGCGCGATCAGGTCGTCCATGCCGCTGAGCCAGGAGATGGAACTCTCGAGCAGCACGGCGTTCCCCGGGTATTTCCGGGTGACACGCCCCTCGACGAGCTGTTCGGCGTCGAACGCGACGGCGTCGTTTGCCCAGCCGTTGGACCCGACCACGATCATGCGTTGGGTTGCGCCGTCGATGCGTCGTTCGCCCGCCGCCGCGAGGATCCACGAGGACGCACGGATGTCCGAGCCCTCGTCGTAGACGGGCTGGTCACGCATCAGCTCGCGCGCGTTGTTGGGTGTTGAACGCAGTCGCAGCCAGCGGGATTCGCTCCAGGTCTCGTTGTCGCCCGGCATCGTGATGATCGCTTGCGCGTGCGCATCGGGGGTGTTCTCGATCGCGATCGGGATCGCCCAGGGGAGCACGGTGTTCAGCCCGTGCAGCGCGTCGGCGATCGGGTTGGCGTCCTCGTCGACCTCGGGCTGGACCACCTCGGACACGGGTGACGCGATCCGCCCGAGGGAGCCGGCGCGGTCGTGCAGGATCGTCCGCCCGAAGTCAGGAACAATGCCGAAGGACTTGGTGATCGCGCTCATGGGGTCCGGGTCGCCGAAGGTGGGGAACACGGACGGGTTGAGCGAGAGCAGCACGGGTCTGCCCTGTTCGACGAGCCCGGACACCACCGAGGCCATCGCGGTGGCGCGTTTCGCGCCGTTCATGGAGCTCTCGCCCGCGCCCGCCGCGGAGTCCACCGCGATCACCATATAGACCACCGGGCGCAGACCGCTCGGATCGATGGATGACAGGTTCGGGTGCTGGGGCTGCTCGACCGCGGCCCACTCCACGCACTGCACGCCGTGCTGGGCGAGCTGGGCGACGGTGCGTTGAAAGAAGTTGGAAGCACCGAGGAGCTCGCCCGGCTTGTAGCCGTGGACGAGCACAAGGATCGGCTGCTCTGGGATGACCAGCTGGGCGATGGCGCTGGCGACAAGCTCTTGCGTGCGTGGGCCGATGATCCCGGCGGCGGACCCGCCGGCGCGTTCGATCCCGGCGGCGGGGAGGAGGACGGCCTCGAGATCGACCGCGGAGATCCCCTGGTCAACGGGCCCGATGACCAGCAACGCCTCGCCCGTCTGGATCGCACGCCCGACGCGCTGCGCGTCGATGCGTTCGATCGTGCGCACACGCGTGTGGGCGATCGATGCGCGGTCGCGGATGCCCTGGAGTCTTGTGATGAGCGGGCGAGCGAGCGATCGTGGCGCCGGCTCGATGGTGGACGCGTCGGCGAAGGATGTGAGCTGCTCGGCGAGGTCGTCGACCTGAGCGATCGCGCGGGCGATGCCGTCGGCGAGCGGGGACGCGATGGCTTCAAAGTCCGGCATATCCCCGACGCCTGTCGGCGACTGGAGCTGCTCGCTGAGCATCTTCTGCTGGGCGGTGAGTTCGCGTGCGGAGACGCGCATCAGCGCGGCCCGTTGCTCGAAGAATGCTTTGTTGGACGCGCCGAGCTGCGAACCCGGGTCGAGGTTCTCACCGATATCCTCGAGCGACGGTGCGATCTCGGCCATCGACGAAGCGAGGCTGCTGAGCAGCGTGTCGGTCTCGGTGAGTGTGCGCAGATTCTCGTCGATCTGCTCGCGTTGACGATCGGCGAGCTTGTCGATCAACGCTCTGGTCTGGTGCTGCCCGTCGGCGGAGCCGAGGTCGATCGTCTGGGCGCTGACGAGCGTGCTGGATCGGTCGTACGCCTCGAGGACATCGACGACGAGGTCGACCGAGCGTCGATCGGCGCGGGACATGTCGATGGCGAGGACGAGCTCGGTCGGGCCGGTGAGCCGGTCGACCATGGACTCCGCTCTGGGCGAGAGCCTGTGGGCGCCCGTCGCGGTGACATCGATGCGTGCGTGGTTGCGTGTGGTGAGTACGCCGGCGAAGAACACGGCGCAGCCCGTGGCGAGCACGAAGACGATCGAGAGTTGGACGACGACGAGCTTCGAGCGTCCGAGGCGTTTGGCCTCCAGCACGCCCGCCGTGAGCACGAGCATCCAGAGGATCCCGAGCAGGAAGAACGCGATCGTCGAGGTGTCGATGACGCCCTTGGAGAGCTCGTTGATCCGTGACGCGATCGAGAGCCGACCGAGCACATCGCCGAGGACGACGCCCGCGCGGGGCGCGACGAGTGAGGTGACGACCATCCAGAGGATGAGCGCCATGAGGGTGCCGAGGAACGCGAGGGTCTGCGACGGGGTGAGCGCGGAGGCGACCAAGCCGACGGCCAGGTACAGCGACCCGACGAGGATGAGCATCAGGTAGCCCGAGGCGACCGGGCCCAGATCCGGGGCGGGATCGGAGATCAGGTGCAGCGTGAGGGGGAAGACAAGCGTCGGCACGAGCATCAGGACCAGGAACGCGACGGACGCGAGGTACTTGCCCAGCGAGACGGCCCAGTCGCCCGCGGGGGTGGTGCGGAGCGACTCGAAGCTTCCGGAACGGTATTCCTCGCTGATGAGGCGCATCGAGATCGCCGGCGCGATAGGGATTAGGAGCCAGGATGCATAAGAAAAGAAATATCGCATCGACCCGGGCTGCCCGGGGATGACGGTCATGTTGACGAAGAGGACGCCGGTCAGAAAGGCAAAGAGCGCGAGGATAATCCAGCCCGCGGGGACACGGAACATCGAGACCAGCTCTCGCTGCGCGATGGTGAGCAGTCGGCTCATGACCCTCCTTCGCCGGGGACGAAACTCAGCTCGTTGATCTTCTTGTCGTCGCGATCGATCCGCGAGTAGCTCGGGTCGTTGGCGGTGTCGACGAGGTGGATGAACAGCGATTCGAGCGATGCGGTGTTCCGGGAGAGCTCGCGGACGAAGAGCCCGCGGTCCTCGGTGGTCGCCGCGATCGCTTCGCGGAGATCCACCTCTCCCGGAGCGGCTTCGAGCACGATCCGCGACCAGCCCTGGGCCTGGTCAACAGGCTGGTCATCCGCCGCACGCGTCGCGGCGACACCTGGAACGGTTGCGAGCACACGCAGCGCGTGCTCGGTTCCGGCGGTCGGATTGGTGCGGACCTCGACGGTATAGAGGACAGGCCCGGGGGCGCTCTCGACGAGCTGCTTGGGGGTGCCGTCGGCTCGGACCCTGCCCCCGGCCATGACGATCACGCGGTCACAGGTCCGCTCGACCTCGGGGAGGATGTGCGAGCAGAGCAGGAGGGTTTTTTGGTCGGCGAGCTCGCGGATCAGCGAGCGGGACTCGCGGATCTGCGAAGGATCGAGCCCGTTGGTTGGCTCGTCGAGGATCAGGACGGGGGGGTTGTGGACGAGGGCGGCGGCGAGCCCGACGCGCTGCTTGTAGCCCTTGGAGAGCTGCCCCACACGCCTCCGGGCGACCTCGGTGATCCGGGTCTGCGCCATCGCGGAGTCGAGGGCGTTATTGAGATCCCGCCCCACCACGCCGTAGAGCTTTGCTCGGTGCTTAAGGTAGCCTTTTACGGACATCTCGGGGTAGATCGGGGCGCTCTCGGGGAGGTAGCCGATATGGGCCTTGGCGCGGGCCGGGGACTCGTGCATCCCGATGCCGGCGATGGAGATGGACCCGGTGGTTGGGGTGAGGTAGCCGGTAATCATCCGGATGGTTGTGCTTTTCCCCGCGCCGTTGGGCCCGAGGAGCCCGGCGATCTGCCCCTGTGGGAGCTCGAAGGATACTCGGTCCACCGCGTGGATGGAGCCGAAGGATTTCGAGATTTCTCGGACCAAAATCATGGTGGTTGCTTGGTTGCCTATCAGGATAGGGGGGATGGAGGCCGATATGAGGAGTATCGTGGTTTTCGTTTTCGCATGAATCCGCTTTCGGTTGCGTGCGGATAACCATCTGGGTATGGTATCGAACGCAGGGCAGGGATGCGTTCAAAGCTCGTTGGGATCGGTATTCTCCGTGGTCGAGACTCAGCCAAAGATCGTTGTGACCTCCGGGACCCCCGGTATCGCCCGGGAGATCCAGGATCTCCTCGGTGACAAGTACGAGGTGGTCTTCCAGCCCGATGAGTCCGGGCTCGCGGCGGTCCTGCGTGCGCTGGGCGAGGGGGTCTGCATCGTCGAGCCGACGGGCGAGGTCCATTGGTCCAATGAGTACTACGCGGGGCTCGAGCGTCAGATCCGCTCGCGGGTTGAGCTCCTGTGCGTGAAGGCCGCGGAGGCGGCGGGGGAATCGGTCCATCCGGGCGCCGGCGCGGTTGTCTCCAAGCACGAGTTGATCAGCACGGACAAGGACCGCTTCTTCGAGGTCTATATCACCGGGCTGAGCGCCTACGACGACGGCTCGGCGCACCCGGGTCGTGTCGCGGCGGTGGTCCGGGATGTGACCATCGCGAAGCGCACCCGCCAGAAGATGAACGCGATCGATCGCGCGGGGTTCGAGCTCGTGCGTCTGGATGTCGAGGAGATCCGGCGCATGAACGCCTACGAGCGTTTGCAGCTTCTCGAGCAGCGGATCGTCAAGTGCTCCAAGGAGCTGCTGCAGTTCGACCACTTCGCGGTGTTCCTGATCGACCAGAAGCACAACAAGCTGCAACTCGTGATGAAGTCCGGGCTGCCCGAGGAGATCCAGGATCTGGATCTGTACCTCGAATCGGAGGGCTCGGGCATCTCGGGCATGGTCGCGTCGACGGGCAAGAGCTACATCTGTCGGGACACGGCGTCCGATGATCGATTCCTTCCGGGGCTGAGCGGGGCGCGTTCGTCGCTGACGGTCCCGCTGCGGGTGAGCGATCGTGTGATCGGGATCATGGACATCGAGTCGCAGAGCCCGTGCGCGTTCAACGACCAGGACCGGCAGTTCGCGGAGATCTTCGGGCGTTATGTCGCGATGGCGCTGCACATGCTGCAGCTGTTGGTGACGGAGCGGACCACGACGAACTCGGCGGTCTCCGACCGCTTCGAGGGGGAGATCCAAGCGCCGCTGGAGGACATCCTCCACGAAGCAGGCTGGCTCGACCACATGGAGAACGCCGACCCGGAGACGAAGCTGCACATCAAGCGGATCCTGAAGGATGTCGAGGACATCCGGGCGAAGATGCGTTCGTGCGCGCTCGGGCCGCAGACGATTCTCGGTGTCGATCAGGCGATGATGGAGCGTGAGCAGGATCCGAGGATGGTCGGCAAGCGTGTGCTCATCGCCGACGATGCGCCGAAGATCCGCAAGATCATCGGCGAGGTGCTCGCCCATCGCGGGTGCATCACGGAGGTCGTCGCGGACGGTCTGGCGGCGATCGCCAAGCTCGATGAGGTCACCGCGGGGACGCACGAAGCGTACGACCTGGTGATCTCGGACATCCAGATGCCCGACCGCAACGGGTACGAGGTGTTCGCCAAGTCACGCAAGTGCTGCCCGGACGCGCCGGTGATCCTGATGACCGGGTTCGGCTACGACCCGCACCACTCGATCGTCCGCGCGAGCCAGGAGGGGCTGCAGTCGGTGCTGTTCAAGCCGTTTGATATCCAGCTGCTGATGACCCAGGTCCGTCAGGCGATGGGGATCGCCGACTAGACCCGCTTGGCGATCAGCACGCGGTCCAAGCCGTCCGAATCCTTAACGATGCGTTCGCTTGTGAGCTTTTCATGTGCGCGGGCGAGTTCGAGGACCTCCGGGGCGGTGCAGCTCGCGATTTCGATAAGCAGCAGCCCGCCGGGTTTGAGCAGGCGCGGCCCGCGTTCGATGAGCGGGCGGACAAACTCGAGCCCGTCGACGCCGGCGCGGAGGGCGTTGGTTGGTTCGTGGTCCTTGACATTCGGTTCCACGGCTTCCCATTCGTGGTCCGGGATGTACGGCGGGTTCGAGACGAGATAGGACAGCGAGCGGTCGTTGCCGGCGATCGGGTGGTTCTCGATCGGCGCGAGTAGATCGCCCCGCAGCAGCTCCACGCGATCGTTGAGCTTGTGATGATCGATGTTCTCTTTCGCGCACGCGAGGGCGTCAGCGGAGAGATCGCTGGCGATCACGCGGGCGCCGGGGAGGTGCTTGGCGAGTGCCGCGGCGATGCAGCCCGAGCCCGTGCAGACATCCGCGATCAGGATCCCCGCGCCCGCGTCGGACGCACGGAGCGCATTGGCTTCGGGGTTGTTCCGCGCGTGCTGGAGGACCTCCTCGACGATCGTTTGGGTCGAGGGGCGCGGGATGAGCACGCGGGGGTCGACATGGAAGCGCATGCCGAAGAAGGACTCCTCGCCGACGAGGTACTGGATGGGTTCGTGGTCGAGGGCTCTCTTCACGAGATCGCGGAGCTGCGATCGTTCGATGGGGGACGCGGGACGCTCGGGGTCCATATAGAGCCTGAGCCGATCCACGCCGATGACATGGGCGAGGAGCATCTCCGCCATCCGGCGCGGCGAATCGAGGTCGTGCTTGGTGAACGATTCGTTCATCCACACGAGCAGGTCGCGGGTGGTCCAGGTTTGCGTGCGCTGGGGCATGGCCCAATGGTACCCGATCCGGGGCGTGGACAGCCGCCTATTTCCCGTCGTACCAATTGGTTGATGCGTTCGCGTCGACGCGCAGCGGGACCTTCAGATCCATCGCGGCCTCCATCCGATCGACGATCATCGACTGCGCCTGCTCGACGAGTGCGTCGGGGGTCTCGAAGACGAGCTCGTCGTGGATCTGCAGGAGCATCTTGGAGCCGAGCAGGGGGGAGGATGCGTCGGCGTGGGCGGTCCGCTGATGCAGATCGATCATCGCGAGTTTGATGAGATCCGCGGCGGAACCCTGGACGACGGAGTTGATCGCCATGCGTTCCGCCAGCGCCTTGCGCTGTGGGTTGCGGGCGTCGATCTCGCTGATCGGGCGGCGCCGCCCCAGCATCGTCTCAACATATCCATTCGATCGCGCGAACCGGACGCACTCGTCAAGGAAGCTGGTGATGTTCGCGAACTTCGCTTTGTAGTTGTCGATGATCTCCGCGGCTTCGGTGTTCGAGACGCCGAGCCGGCGTGCGAGCCCCCAGGGAGTGACGCCGTAGACAATCCCGAAGTTGACCATCTTCGCGCCCGAGCGTTGGTCTTTGGTGACCTCGTCGAGCGGGACATTGTTGATCTGCGCCGCGACGGCCTGGTGGATGTCCTCGCCCGCGTGGAACGCTTCGATCAACGCCGGGTCCTCGGAGAGGTGCGCGAGGATGCGGAGCTCGATCTGTGAGTAGTCGGCGCTGATGAGGTGGTGGTTCGGTGGGGCGATGAACGCCTTGCGGATCTCGCGTCCGATGTCGCTGCGGATCGGGATGTTCTGGAGGTTCGGGTCCGACGAGCTCAGACGACCGGTCGCGGCGACGGTCTGGTTGAAGCTCGCGTGGATGCGTTTGGTGACGGGGTGGATGTCGTCGAACAGCGAGCTGAGGTAGGTCGACACGAGCTTGGTGAGCTGGCGGTACTCGAGGATGAGTGTCGGGATCGGGGTTTCGACATCCGGGTCGGCCGCGAGTTTTTCGAGGACCTCCGCGTTGGTTGAGTACCCGGTTTTGGTTTTCTTTAGCGGCTTGATCCCGAGCCCCTCTGGCTCGTCGTCGGGGCTATTAAACAACGCGGCGGAGAGCTGCTTGGGGCTGTTGAGATCGAATGTGCGCCCGATCGATTCTTTCGCTTCGTTGTTGATTTCTTCGACGAGCTCGTCGATGCGTTTCTGGAGCCGTTTTTCCTGGTTCTTGAGTTCCTTAGGGTCGACAAGGATGCCGTTGATCTCGAGTGCGGCGAGGACATCAACCAGCGGCATCTCCGTTTCGCGGTAGAGTTTTTCCAGCGAGGGTTCCGCGTGGATCATGGGGGAGAGCACGGCGTTGAGCTGGAGTGTGACATCCGCGTCTTCGGCCGCGTACGGCCCAGCAAGGGCGAGGGGGACCTCGTCGAAGCGTTTCTGGTTCTTCCCGGTGCCGATGAGATCCTTGATGGACAGGTTTGTGCGATCGAGAAGCGACAATGCGAGGTTGTCCATCGAGTGCGATGATCGCGATGCGTCGAGAATGTACGACGCGACCATTGTGTCGCCCGCGCTGGATTTGGAGTTGTGCGGGATGTGCCCTTGAAGTTGGATCCCGGCGTTGTGGAAGATAATTAGATCGTATTTGAGGTTGTGCCCGACCTTGGCGATGGATGCGTCCTCGAGGATCGGTTTCAGTGCGCCGAGGACCGTTTCTGCATCGAGGCATTCCTCGGGCGCGAGTGTTGGGATGTAGTACCCGGTGCCGATCTTGGCGCTGATCGATAGACCCGCGAGCTGGGCGAACATCGGGCGGATGTGTGTCGTCTCGGTATCGACCGCGATCAGCTTGGCGCCCTTGATTGATTTGAGCATCTTGTCGAGGTCGCTCTTTGTGCGCACGGTGGTGTAGTCGCCCTCGATTTCAATCGTTGATGAGCCGTCGTCGGCGGGCTGGTCGAACAGCCCGAACCCGGCGGGTTCCTTCTTTGCGGTTGTCTTTTTCGTTGGGGCTTCTTCTTCATCCGGGGCGGCGAGGAGTTTCTTGAGATCGTCCTGGTACCGGTTGAACCCGAGCTCCTTGCAGATCGGGATGAGCGCGGCGTAGTCGATCCGCTCCACGCTCGCGGCGTCGAGATCCAGCTCGATCGGGACATCGTGGCGAAGCGTGACGAGATCCTTGGAGAGCGGGAGGTGCTCCCTCGCGGAGAGCAGGTTCTCGCGTCGTTTGCCCTTGATTTTTCCGGATTCTGCGACTTCGAGCACGGCGTCGAGGGTGCCATGCTCGACGAGGAGCGCGGCGGCGGTCTTGATCCCGATGCCGGTGACGCCGGGGATGTTGTCGGCCGTGTCGCCCATGAGCGTCAGCAGGTCGATGACCTGGTCCGGGCGGATGCCGAGCTCGTCCATGAGGTCGGACTCGGTGATGAGCTCGTCCTTGTGCAGGTCGTACATCTCGGTGGGCGGGCTGCCCTCGCCGAGGAGCTGCTTGAGGTCCTTGTCCTTGGAGATGATCCGCACGCGGATGTCGGGGTGCTTATCGGAGAAGGTGCTCGCGATCGTCGCGATGACATCGTCGGCCTCGAACCCGGCGCACCCGATGACCGGCACCCCGATCGCTTCGAGCAGCGCGAGCGAGCGTTCGACCTGTGGGCGGAGGTCCTCGGGCGGCGCGTCGCGGTTGGCTTTGTAGTCCGGGTAGAGCTGCGAGCGGAAGGTGCCGTGATCGCCGCCGATATCCATCGCGACGGCGACGAAGCTCGCGGCGCCGTCCCCGTCGAGGTGCTTGCCGTCGTTGCGGAGGAGCTTGAGGAGCATGCCGACGAACCCGTAGGTCATGTTGGTGGGTTCGCTGGTGACCGGCGAGGTCATCGGCGTGCGGATCGCGTGATACGCGCGGAAGAACTGGGCGTAGCCGTCGATGAGGTAGAGGGTTTTCATGGGGCGTTCAACGGGTTATGCGTTTGTTCCAAGATGACTCACATCCTTCCCAGGCCAGCTGAAAGCCTCTTGCCCGGTGACGGTCTCGTGGAGGATCGTGAGTCGGCGTGAGTAGGCCTGCGATTGCTGGATGCCGCGCCGTTGCATGACGGCAAGGGAGACCTCGACGAACTTGCCGAGCCGGAAGGACTTGGTGCCGGCGTCGGTGATCCACGAGAAGGGATCGACGGTGCCGCTGAGCGGTGTGGACGCGGCGTGCATGGTCCCGGTGCCGACGATCGCGCCGGTCATGATGCGTGTGCCGATCGCGGTTTTGGTGTGATCGCCCATCGTGACGCCGAGGAAGGTCTGCCCGGTTTTTTCGATCTTGTCTTTGGGGGTGGCGCGTGCGGTGATCTCGGCGTAGGTGTTGAGCAGGTTGGAGTTGGTGGTGTCCGCGCCGAGGTTGCACCACTCGCCGATCCAGGAGTCTCCGAGATGCCCCGCGTGTGCTTTGTTGGCGTAGCCCTGGAAGATCGTGCCACCGACCTCGCCGGCGACCTTGCAGACGGGCCCGATCGCGGTGTTGGGCTTGATGAGGCACTGGTCGAGGACGGTCGACCCGGGCCCGATGTACGCCGGTCCGGTGATGATCGCGCCGGGGCGGATGGTCGCGTTCTCGTCGATGACGACGGGGCCGTGCTGGACATCGAGGACGACGGTGGGGAGGACGATGGCGTCGGGGTGGATCGCGATGGTGTGCGAGCCGATGCCGATGACACCCGCGGGGAGGTCCTTGAGCGTCGGCATGGTGGAAGCGAAGCTGCTCAGGTCGTACTCGATGCACTTGTCGCGAAAGCTGCGCCAGTGCCAGGGCTTGCTCATCAGGGCGTGGTCATCGAGCTCGACGGTTTTGAGGTCCGGGTTGCCCCCGGTGAGCAGGGCGCGGACGCCGGAGGCGGTGAGGCGCATCGCGATCATGTCGCTGGTGGATTGCTCGATGAGCGCTTCGCCGAGCTTGAGGTGCTCGATCGCGTCGATGGGCAGCGGGCATCGCCCGTTGATCATGAGGATTTCCTGGTCGCCTTCCTCCGGCGGGGTGTTGACGGGGAGGGCGGTGTGTTCTTTGGTGAGCTCGGCGAGCGGGGCGGGGACGACCATCCCGATGGGGTTGAGGTTGAACGCCTTGGTGAGTCGTTCGGCGGTGGTCAGCGCGCCCGTGCGGACGGCGTGGGCGGGGCGGAGATCGGTCAGCGGGGCGAGGGTGCCCTTGGCGTCGTCGAAGAGGATGGCGTCGGTGGTGGTCATGGTGGGGAGTGTATCGCCCCGGGCAACGCCGGGCGGGTCAGAGATGCCGCGCGAAGCGGGTGGGGACGGCGCTCTGGAACCCGAACACCGGCTCGAGCGCAAAGAACACGAAGGAAAGGACGATCGCGCCGAGCCCGGTGTAGAGCGAGGAGAGGGAACGCTGGACGAGCTCGGCACCGGCGTGGAAGACGATCGGGTCATCCCCGAAGCCTCGGAGGGTGAAGATCGCGACGATGACGATCTGGGCGATCAGCGAGCCGACGATGGAGAGGAAGATCAGGGTGAGCGGGTTGCGTCGGATGACCATGCCTCGGATCGCGAAGACGAACTGGCAGACGAGGAGGAACCCGAGCGCGTGGGGCCCGAGGACGGTGGATGCGCCGCCGTCGACATGGACCATCGGGGAGAGCAGGTCGGAGAGGACACCGAGGATGATCGCGGCCCAGAGTGTCTGGGTCCTCGGTGCGTGGAGCGCGACGAAGACGAGGAGCGGGATGATGACGCTCGGGAGGACCCCCCCGGAGCCGGCGTCGAAGTAGACGAGCAGCGCCCGCTCGATGCCGAACGCGACCCAGGAGATGAACGCGAAGACGAACCAGTTCAAGGGAGCACCCCCTCGTCCTGTTCGGGGAGACGGAAGATCACCTCGGGGACACGCCGGAGATCAACACTCGGCTGGACGATGATCTGCTTGCGGAGCGGCTGGTTGGGCGCGTTCTCGATTCGGACGATCGTGCCGACGACAAGCATCTGCGCATGGCGTGGCCATTGGTCGTCGAGCAGGCGGACCTCCATACCGGGAGAGAGCTCCGGGAAGTTGGGATCGGAGGAGGGTGTGATGGCACCGCGGAGGGTGCCGTTGCCGACCGGGCTGAGCAGACAACGGAGCTGGTATTGCCCGTTGTTGTCGAGCATGACGGTCGCCATGATGGGGAGGGCGGAGTCGGAAGTGATCGGGAGGACCTTGCAGGTTCGCGTGTCCGCGACGGAGACCCTGCCGAGGAGCTGGACGGCGTCGACCACCGCGACCGTGTTGCGGTGCAGCCCGTCGTCGGTCCCGGAGCGGATAACGAGGAGTTCGCCCGAGAACCCGATGCGTGGTCGATGGATCTGGCGGACATCGATATCGGGTGTGAGATTGGCGCCGCGCTGGAGCTGGTCAACGAGCGTGGTGAGCTGCCGGTTGATCTCGCGTTCGCGATAGAGTTGGGTCTGTACGCGATCGAGCTCAAGGCGCAGGCTGCGTTCCTCGTCGGACTCGATCCCGGCTCCGATGCTGGTCGTGGGGATCACCCAGTTGGTGAGCCGGGTGATGGGCGCCTCGATGGGGGCGATGACGACCTCTGCTTGCTCGCTGAACCACTGGAGTCGGCTCGTGCACCGCACCGGGAGGAGCGTGAAGACGAGCAACGCCGTGACTGTCAGCGGCATCGACCATCGCACGATCGCGGGCTGGTGGTTCATCGCGGACCCCCGGGTGAAAACGCACGCTCAGCACGAGTGTACCGCATCGTGTTGGGGCTTGCAGCGGGCACGCGGATCACCCGTCGGAGTTGTTTTCGAGGGTGTCTTTCCATTCCTCGATGTTCTCGAGGTAGATCGCGGTGCCGCGAGCGACGCAGGTCAGCGGGTCCTCCGCGAGGGTCGCTTCGAGCCCCGTGGCTTTGTTGATCTGAACGGTCAGCCCGCGGAGGAGCGAGCCGCCGCCGGCGAGGACGATGCCGTTGTCGACGAGGTCTGCCGCGAGTTCGGGCTCCGTGCGTTCGAGCGTGCGGGTGACGGCGTCGATGATGTTCGTCACCGGCTCGCTGAGCGCCTCGCGGATCTCCTCGCTCGTGATCGTGGTCTTGCGGGGCAGCCCGGAGACCATGTCGCGTCCGCGGACCTCCATCGTGGTTTCTTCCTCGACGGGTGCCGCGGATCCGATCTGGATCTTGATGCGCTCGGCGGTCTGC
>JAGQOC010000112.1 GCA_020427745.1 Phycisphaerales bacterium
TTGCGGCAAGTCCGTGACCGCGATGAGTTCCATGCAGCTCGTCCCGCGACCTCCGGGACGCTTCGATCGCGGTGAGATCCTCTTCCGCAAGTCCAAGGAAGACGGCGGGCATGTCGTCAACCTGCTGGAGATGAGCGAGGCGGAGATGCGCGGGATCCGCGGCAACGACATCGCGATGATCTTCCAGGAACCCATGACCAGCCTCAACCCGGTCTACACCGTCGGCGACCAGATCATCGAGGCCATCACGCTGCACCGCGAGGTCTCCGGGCGCGAGGCGTGGCAGATTGCGGTCGAGGCGATGGATGCCGTGGGTATCCCTGACCCCGAGGGACGGATGAAGGCCTACCCGCACCAGTTCTCGGGCGGTATGCGCCAGCGTGTCATGATCGCGATGGCCCTCGCGTGCCAGCCGCGTCTGCTGCTCGCCGACGAGCCGACTACCGCGCTCGATGTGACGATCCAGGCACAGATTCTTGAGCTGCTCAAAGACCTCAAGGCTCAGAGAGACATGGGCATGATGCTCATCACGCACGATCTCGGCGTGGTCGCGGAGAACGCGGATGTCGTGTGCGTGATGTACGCCGGGCGTGTGGTCGAGTTCGCCAATGTCTACGACCTGTTCGACGATCCGCGTCATCCGTACACGCGTGGGTTGCTCGCGAGCATCCCGACGATCTCCGAGCGGCATGACCGCCTGATCACGATCACCGAGATTGTCAACAACCCCGAGGAGTTCAAGAAGCTCCCGGGGGCGGAGCAGGGCGTCACGCCCTGGTGGCCTTGGCACGAGCCGCCCAAGGATCTCAGACGCCTCGACGAGCCCGCGGGTGATTATGTGCTCCGCAAGGTCGCCGATGGTCACTGGGTCGGTGTGTGGCGGACCGAGGCGGTCGTGGGGGACAACTCGCCACCGCCCGACCTGAGCTTCCGGGTCGCGGACCAGAACTAGGGGATCCGATGCGTGTGCTGCTGCTGGCCGATCGCGTGTTTGCCGCCCATGAGCGGGCGCTCATCGAACGGATCGCGGTGGGCTTGGTTGCGGAGGGCATAGATGTGCACTGCGCTCTTCCCGCGCAGAACGAGGGAAGCCGCGCACTGTTTACGCTCGCGAGGGAGCCGGTGGTCTACAACGACCGAGGGCTTGCGTTCACCCAACGGATCCGAGCCGCGCAGGTGGCAAGGCAGATCGCGGGCGACGAGCTTGCCGACGCGATCGATATCGTCCATGTCTTCGGAGGCTCCGCGTGGGGCATGGGGCGGGAGCTTGGTGAACTCTTCGATTGCCCGGTCGCGTACGAGATCTGGCGTGTCGGCATGGCCGACAAAGCTGCCCGTATGACGCCACGAGCGAACGGTCGCGAGGGATTCTTCGCTCCTGATACCCCGATCGAGCGTGCGTTGGTGAAAGCGGGTGTCGGTGAATCCGTCCGGCTCACACCATGGGGGGCGGTCGTCCCGCAGGACGCGAAAAAGCTCTTCGAAGCCAACCGGACCCATGCCGTGGTGCTTATGAGCTCGGGACGAGAGCGTGAGCGGTGCAGCGCCGCGTTCGGTGGATTGATCGAGGCGATTGGGCAGCGGGAGGATGTGCTCGTCTTCGTCAACGCGTCCGCGGCGGAGAGCGGCGGGATCTGGAAGCAGGCAAAGGCGCTCGGCGTGCTCAACCGGGTCACGGTTGTCGAGCAGATGGAAGACCGCCGGGATCTTGTGCTCCGCTGTGACATGCTGGTCTATCCGGACGCACGCCACGAGCAGCGGACGGTCCTTCTCGACGCGATGGCCGCTGGGATGGTCGTCGTTGCCGCTCGCGATGAGCTGGTGACCATCCTCAAAGAGTACGAATCCGCATCGATCGTTGAGACGCCCTCAAAGGAGGAATGGCGCGAGAAGATCGGGCAGTTTTTAGAGAACCCAGAGCACGCTCGTGCGCTCGGAATGCAGGCGCGCTCGCAGATGCAGCACCACCGGCGTGCCGGAGTTCATATCGCCTCGCTCGTGGATGCGTATGCATGGCTCACGGAAATCGGGTCCCCCCGTTCCGTGTGAGTAAGACGAACCACCGATAACGGTATATCCACCCGCCGTTGGTCTGGTAACCGACTCAAACATGTGAAAATACAGAGGTTACGCGGGAACTGCCTTGCAGATTTGTCACTCCGGTGCACACTGGACTTGAGGAGCCCGCTCGCACGCGACCCGTGTTGGTGCCCTGATCGCGTCCCCGCGAGCCTGCGCTCTCCATTCAAAGAGGAGATGACCTATGTTGCTGACCGCACTCATCGGGACCACGCTGCTTGCGTTCGCCCCGACCCCGACCACCGAGGTCCGCCCCGCCGCGGACATCATCGAGATCCGCGCCGAGATGTTCAATGCCGCCGACGGCGTTCGCCGTGACCAGATCCGCTTCTCAACCGAAACGCGTGGCGAGGTTGTCGCGGAGCTGAACCAAGATGGCTCGGTCCAATGGAATGCCCGGTCCGATCGCGAGCGACTCGGGGGACAGGATGCGCCCTCGCTGATCTATGTTCGTGTCTTCGATGGCGTCTTCGCGATCGACCCGTTCGTGAAACTGCCCAAGGGCGACATCACCGCAACCCGTATGCTCTTCAGTGGAAGCTCGCTTGAGACCGATCGCTCGATCATCGGCGGACGCCGACGCATCGATCGTGTCGAAGAACTCTTCAAGCTCCTCGAAACCGCACGCGTCGACTGGCTCCGTGACAACGGCTACTACTCCGCGCGGACGATCACCCGCTCCGGGTCACGGGCGCATGCGGTGAGCTCGGCAACGCCGGAGCCCGTCATGAAGATCGAGCTCCCGGCGGACATGCCCCGCGGGCGTTCGCACGAGGAAGTCAACTCGGGCGAAAGCGGAGAATCGGTGACCGTCGTGTCACGCTCGGTTCTTGAAAGCGACGCGCCGATCCGGATCTCCGTGCCCTTCGGCACCGCGAGCGATGTGGTCGCAGAGGCCGACGCGGTGAACGCGGAAGCACCCGTTGAGCAGGAGCACACGGAAGAGATCGCCTCGCGCTAAGCCGGGCGATTGATCGGGCGGTATGCTTCTCGCATGACCGCCCGTCTCCCGTTCGATCCATCACGAATGAATCCAGGCAAGAGAGCCGGTGCCGGGGGAGAAACACCCTCGGCATCTGGTGATTCCGGAGGGAATGATCGCGCGATCAGTGTCTCGCAGCTCGCCGCCCGGATCGACAACGCACTCAAAGCAGGAATCCGCGGACGGGTCGTTGTTGCTGGCGAGATCAGTTCACTCACCCACCGTACACATTGGTATTTTTCGCTCAAGGACTCGGGTGCTGTGGTGGGGGCCGTGGTCTTCGCCTCGGTTGCTCGAAAAATGAGCTACACCCCGAGGCACGGCGACTCGGTGATCGCGACCGGACGCCTGGAGTTCTATGCCCCATCGGGACGGGTGAGCTTCATCATCGAATCGATGGTCCCCGCCGGCGAGGGTGATCTCGAGCAACGCTACCGCGCGCTGTGCGACGAGCTCCGAACACTCGGATGGTTTGATCCGCTGACCAAGCAACGCCTTCCGGCGTTCCCGAGAAAAGTCGCGGTGATCACCAGCAGCACCGGTGCGGCGTTGCAGGATGTCATCAGCACCATGGGCAAACGCTGCTCCGCGGTGGACCTGCTCGTGGTCGATGCGCGGGTGCAGGGAGAGCAAGCCGCTCCCCAGATCGTCGCCGCGATCCAGATGCTCAACGAGCGTTCCAGAGACCTCGGGATCGACGCGATCCTCCTGACCCGCGGCGGCGGCTCGCTCGAGGATCTCTGGACATTCAACGAACGGTCCGTCGCCGAGGCGATCCATGATTCCGGGCTCCCGATCGTCGCCGCGATCGGTCACGAGACGGATACCACGATCGCGGAACTCGTTGCCGACGAACGCTGCGCGACACCGACGCAGGCGGCGATGAAGCTCACGCCGGATCGCGACGCGTTGATCGAGCAGCTCAGCTCCCTCCAGCACCGCCTCGCGGGTGCGGTCAGGCACCGGGTTCGATACCAAAGGCAAACCCTCGATGCGATCGCGGGCTCGAGGGCGATGGGGAGCCCAGAGCGGATTCTCGAGATTCAGCGGGACCGCGTCTCGGGAATCGAGCGCCGGCTGCACCACGCGGCCTTGCAGATGCAGTCAAGGGCCCGACGAAGACTCCAAGAAATCACGATTCGGCTCAGCAAATACCAGCCCGCGGCGTTGCACGCAAGACGGGCCGCCCGCCTCGATGGCTTAGAGCGGGAACTCACGCGATCGGTCCGGGGCAGGATCACCCGTTCGCGGGATTACCTTCTTGCAATCGAGCGAGAACTCCACGCGATCGAACCCGTTCGGGTGCTCAGCCGTGGCTTCAGCGTGACGCTTGATGAAAAAGGACAGCTCGTTCGTAGCGTTGAGCAAGCCGAGCCCGGGGCGTTGCTCACCACCCGCCTCTCGGATGGCAGCGTCCATTCGCGTGTGCTGGGTGAGCAGCCGAGTACCCCACGCAAAGCACACAAAGCAAAGCCCTCACGGGCGGGCAAGCGGGAAGAGCCACCCCAGATGGATCTTTTTTGAGCAGCAGCCTAGCGTCCCCGGTGAGCAAGAAACCCGCTAAATCGTCTGAACCCCGCTACGAGACACTGATCGACGAACTCGAGGGCATCGTTCGCTCGATTGAGTCGGGGGAGACCGGGCTGGAGGGTTCGATCACCGCCTACGAGCACGGCGTCGGGCTCATCAAGCAGGCCCGGGCGATTCTCGATCAGGCGGAGCAGCGGATAACCGAACTGGACCCGTCGGGGGATGAAAACGACGGAGAATCCAGCGGATCAGCCCGTTGAGCCGATGATCGATCTGATGCCTCCCGGACTCATCATGCTGCTGCCCAAACTGACGACCCTCCTCTTTGTGATCGCGGCGGGGGCGTGCGTTGGTTCACTCATTAATGTGCTGGTCTACCGGATGCCGCTCGGGCTCAATGTGGTGACGCCCGCGTCCCGTTGCCCGTCGTGCAATCACAAACTGACCTGGCGGGAGAACATTCCGATCTTCGGCTGGGTTCTGCTCCGAGGGAAGTGCCGATTCTGCAAGTGCAAGATCTCGCCCGAATACCCGATCGTGGAGTTGATTGTCGCGTTGCTGTTCGGGGCGATTTACGCCCTCTGGTATGTAGTGCCCGCGGATGCTTCCTTGCTCGGTGTTCCGATCGGGCAGATCGCCCCGGAATGGGCCCGCAACGGTGCGGGGCACACCTGGCCCCAGATGGTGGTCCTGCTGGTGCTGGTCGGGTCGTTGGTCGCGATGACGATCATCGATGCCCGGACATGCATGATCCCGCTGACGCTGACCCGTGTGCCGGTGGTGGTGGCATTGCTCTTCACGGTGGGGCACGCGGTCTGGTTCCAGTACCGCGCCGGCTCACTGACCGAGATCGCCCCGGGAATCTGGTCGGCTTCCGAAGCGGCCCGGCGATTCCGGTGGGGGACCGCGCCGGGGGAGGTCTGGACAATCGCAACCGGCGGGGTCTTCGGCTGGAAGTTCATCGGCGTCGCGCTCGGCGGCACGCTCGGCTTGGTTGTTTCCAATCTACTGCTCAAGCTTCGCGTGATCTCACCCAGCTTTGCGGACTACGACGAATGGGCTGAGGCCGAGATGGCCAAGCATAATGCTGCCAACCCAGAGTCGCAGTCCGATCGTCAAGAGCCTGAACCGTCCAGCCAAGATCAGCCGACGGATGACGCGGCGATGTGGATCCGCTACCCGCACGCCCGCAGGGAGATGATCCGGGAACTCGCTTTCCTTCTCCCGCCGGTCGCGTTCGGGATCCTCGGCGGCAAGCTCTTCGCGGCCCAGTTCGGGGGTCCGGATATCCAGGCGGCCCCGCTCTGGCTCGTCGCCCTTGGAGGGGTGCTGATGGGCTACCTGATCGGGGGTGGGGTGGTCTGGGCCGTGCGGGTCTTTGGGTCGCTCGCGTTCGGCAAAGAAGCGATGGGTCTGGGTGATGTCCACATGATGGCCGCCGTTGGTGCGTGCTTGGGATGGATCGACCCGACGATCGCGTTCTTCCTCGCTGCCTTTGTGGGTGTTGGCTACGCGATCCTCG
Organism: Phycisphaerales bacterium; assembly: GCA_020427745.1. Classification (GTDB taxonomy): domain Bacteria; phylum Planctomycetota; class Phycisphaerae; order Phycisphaerales; family UBA1924; genus UBA1924. The sequence continues at coordinate 6,114 of JAGQOC010000112.1, forward strand.
CCAAAATTTTCAGTGGAAAGCTCAGCCGGACGATGCCCTATGGCCCGTTCCTCGCAGTGGCGACACTGCTCGTAATCTTTGCCAAACCCTTGATTGAACTCGGGTTGGGAGAAATCTTCCACAACACGGGCGGGCTCAACATCCCGTAATTTACGAACTGTTCGATTCCCGCGGCGTGCGCGGATTTGGTTTTTGGATACAGTAAGAGGGCGGGCAATGGGCGCCCGCACGGAAAAATCGCCAGGAGGCACACGGATGAAGTCACGAAACATGGTCATTCTCGGGCTCACGCTCGTTTCGCTCATTTCCCTCGGGGGGTGCTCCTCCATCAGCCAGCGCGAATACGACGCGGCGATCGAAGAGAATACCGAGCTCCGCGGGCGCATCGCCGCTCTCCAGGGGAGCGTGCGGGAATCGAACGACACCAACGGCTCCTTTCAGGCCCAGAACGAGCAACTCCGCAACGAAAACGCAAGACTCACCGCGGAACTCGCAGAAGCGAAGGCGGCTCGGAGTTCGCCGACCGGGTTTGAGGGGGTCAACGGCGCGAACGGGATCGATGTCTCGCGCCGGGGCGGTAATGGTGAGATCGTCGTGAATATCGCCGGCGATGTACTCTTCAACTCCGGATCCGCGGATCTGCGGAGCGATGCGAAGAAATCGCTCGACCAGATCGCCCAGGTCCTCAAGTCGACCTACTCCGGCAACGAGATCCGCGTCGAGGGCTACACCGACTCGGACCCGCTGAATAAAACCAAGGCCAAGTGGGGCACGAACGAGAACTTGAGCTCGAACCGGGCTCAGCAGGTCGAGTCGTACCTGGTCAGCAAGGGTGTGGACAACAACCGGATCTATTCCGCGGCTTTTGGGCCTTCCAAGCCCAAGGGAACGAAGAAGGATTCCCGGCGGGTCGAGATCGTGATCCTGGGCTCCTGAAATCAGTTATTGGCGGATTGTGCGGGTTGCAATCGGTGGATTGCGGGGTACAATCCCGCCGCTCCGGGCTATTGGCGCAGTTGGCTAGCGCACCAGTATGACACACTGGGGGTCACAGGTTCGAGTCCTGTATAGCCCATTGAGACACCGGGCCCCGCACCTTGCGGGGCCCTTGTTTTTCGGCGGATCGCGGGAGAAACGATCCATTGGAAGACGCCACCTTAGCTCAGCTGGTAGAGCGGCTGATTTGTAATCTGCAGGTCGCCGGTTCGATCCCGGCAGGTGGCTTTGGGACAGGGAATCTTGCTTTTTCGGAGCCCTGAGCCTACATTTGGCACCCGAAGATCTCGATCTTCGGAACGACACACTCGGGCGTGTATCCAAGTGGCCAAAGGACGGGGATTGTAAATCCTCTCGCATTCGCGTTCGGTGGTTCGACTCCACCCGCGCCCATTACCCTCCGCAACGGAGGGTTTTTTTCTGCATCCAAGCACGCTTTCCGGCAAAGCCGCTCGATCGAGAATACATATTGGGGGAATCTCCTGGCCCGCCTCTGGGGAGTGTGTTATCGGGTCCGGGTAGTTTCTGGATACTCTCCGCCGGGATATTCCCGTTCAGATCGGGGTTCTGATGACCGATAGCCGGGCTGGAAATGCCATCGGAATCGGAGAACACCTTGTCCACGGGAACACCACTCATCCAGCGGATCTTCGGCAACCGCATCGGGCTCGCCCGTGGCGAGAAGTTTGTTGCCGCGACCGGTATGGCGTTCGTCTCGACGCTGATCTTTGCGTTGGTCACACTGAGTGTGCTGACGACGCGTTCGGCGGACGAAATGAAAACCGATCTCCTCACCTCAAACGCTATTCAGCTGTCAACCGTGCTCGCCTCGCAGGCAGAAATCCGGATCAATGAACGAGATCTTTCTGCGCTGCGTCGTCTCCTGCTCGATGCGGCAAGCGCCGGAAACATCGAGCAGTGCTCGGTGATCGTGCCCGGCGTGGGGGTGCTCGCCTCTGCAGACTCGAAGGAAACCACAATCGACACCTTCGATGATCTGACCGCCGCTGCAGCACCGGCGTCCGCACGCACGGTCGATCTGCTCGAAGACGGGCGTGTTGAAATCAACGAACCTCTGCGAACCGCTGAGTCGGGCACGCTGGTGCTCAAGCTGGTGACCGTGCCGAACCAGGCCGCGGGCTTTGTGGGAAGCATCCGTCTCGCGTCCGTCGCTGTCGGTGTGACTGGGCTGTTCGCCATGCTCTGGATCTACCGGCGGTTCCGCTCCAAACTCGGGGGGATCTCCGCGGTGCGAGATTCGCTCATCGCGTTCGGCGGTGGAGAGCGACGCACTCCATGCCTGGTCGTGAGCGAGAGCCTCGGCGTTGAGGCCGCGATCTGGAACACAATCCTGAACGAGCGAGAAGCGGTGCGGCAGGAATCCATGAACAACGAGATCCGCGAGTCGATCCTGATGCAGACCGGTGATGGGATCGGTGTCGCCGATGCCTGTAACGCATTGACACAGGGCATCATGGTGGTGGACGGCGATCTGCATGTGCTCTACGCCAACGGCGCCGCGTGCTCGTTCCTCGGGTTCGCCCGCGACTCGGTTGTCGGGCTCAATCTCCACACCACGAGCATCGACCCTGTCGCGATCGAAGCCATTGAAGGCGTCGCGAGCGGGGCAGCTGGCGCACGCGGGAATGTTGAGGTCGGGGATCTCGGTAAGATTCAGGACGGGGGCACGATCCTTCGTTTCTCGATCGCACAAGTGCCCGATGCGGAGGATACCCGCTCGATCCTGATGATCCAGGACATCACCCAGCAGCGTCTCTCCGATGAGTCGCGCAACTCGCTGATGGCGCAGGCCACCCACGAACTGCGCACGCCACTGACGAATATCAAGCTGTATGTCGAAGAAGCGATCGAGGCGGGTTCGGATGACGAAGCGATCCGCGATACGGCGCTCAATGTCATCAACAAAGAAGCACGCCGGCTTGAGCGGGTGATCAGCGACATGATGAGCGTCTCGGAGATCGAGGCGGGCTCGCTCTCGATCCGATCGGGCGATCTTCGGATCGATCAGATGGTCGATGACCTCGTGGCGGACTATCAGCCTCAGGCGAAAGAGAAGTCGATCGCTCTTGATTTCGACCTTCCACCAAAGATGCCCGTCCTGCAAGGCGACCGCGATCGCATCGGACAGGCCTTGCACAACCTGATCGGTAACGCGATCAAGTACACGCCGGAGGGCGGGAAGGTCCGTGTCGGGTTTGAGTTTGACGAGGACGACACGATGCGCGTCGAGGTCTCCGATACCGGGATCGGGATCGATCCCGCGGAGTGTTCCAAGATCTTCGAGAAGTTCTACCGTGCGGACGATCGACGGATCGTCGATGTTACCGGATCCGGGCTCGGGCTCGCCCTCGCCCGCGAGATCGCAAGGCTCCACGGCGGTGATATCACCGTCGATTCCGCGATCGATCAGGGAAGCACCTTCACCCTCACCATCCCGGGAACCGCCGCGACACAGAAAAAGGCGGCGTAAGGAGCACCGATGAGGATCGAACAGAAGCGACATGGTGCGGTGACCGTGATCCGACCGCTCGGGCCCGTGAGTAACAAGGGCGATGCGGCCCGGCTTGCAAACGAAATGAGTGAACTGGTCAAACAAACCCTCGGACGATTTGTGCTCGATGCGTCCGAGATCACATTCATTGACTCATACGGGCTCGAGTCGCTGGTTGATATCTCCAACGAGCTCGGATCGAGCGGGAAGCCGTTCCGAATCTGCGGCGTCTGCGAGACCCTCCGAGAGGTATTCGCGATTACCGAAGTCGCGCCAAAGTTTCAGCAGTATGAAGATGTCCAGACCGCAGTGAGGAGTTTCCTTTAAGTGGCCGAAGACCCGCAGCAATCTCGACGGATGACCAGGGCCCAGCGCCCGCGCCTCGTCGGTGAGGTGCTCGTCACAGACGGGCATATCTCCGAGGAGCAGCTTGCCCGTGCGCTCGCTGAGCAGAAATCCGCGGGTCAACGCTTGGGTGAGTTGCTCGTGAATCAGGGGACGGTCTCCGGCGCAACGCTTGTCCGCTCGCTCGCCAAGTGCCTCGGTGTTCGCGGCGTGCAGCTCCGCCACGGGCTGATCGATACCTCGTTGATCTCCCTCATCGGCGAGGAAGAGGCCGAGCGGATGAAGGCGATCCCGATGTTCCGTGTGCACAATACACTGACCGTCGCGATGGCCGAGCCCCAGAGCCTGCCCACGATCGATCGGCTGAAAGAGCTCACCGGGATGGAGATCCGCCCGGTCCTCGCGCTCGAGGACAACATCAAGGAGTTCATCCACAAGTACTCCGGCGGCGATGTCGACATCGACTCCTTCCTCACGAGCCTCGCAGAGAGCGATGTGGAAGTTGTCGAACGCGAGCGCGTCGACGAAGGACCGGCCAACGACCTGGATCAGATGGTCGAGGGCTCGCCGATTGTCAACCTTGTCAATGTCGCTCTCATCACCGCCGTAAAAGACAAGGCGTCGGACATACACATCGAGCCCAACAAAAACGGTACCCGCATCCGCTACCGGATTGACGGATCGTTGCGTGATCTCATGAAGCCACCGCCAGGGATGCACGCGGCGATTGTGAGCCGCATCAAGATTATCGGGAAGATGGATATCGCCGAGAAGCGCCTTCCTCAGGAGGGACGCGTCCGCATCGTTGCGGAAGGGCGCGAGATCGACCTCCGTGTATCGAGCATCCCGACATTGCTCGGCGAGAAGCTCGTGATCCGTATCCTCGACAAGCAGAACCTGCAGGTCCGCATGGAAGACCTCGGATTCCGCACCGAGGTACTCAACGGGTTCCAGCGTGTGCTCCGACTCTCGCACGGCATGGTGCTCGTCACCGGGCCAACCGGATCGGGGAAAACAACCACGCTGTACTCCGCGCTCGACCTGCTCCGCAGCCCCGAGTTCAACATCGTGACCGTGGAGGATCCGGTCGAATATCAGCTCGATCTCATCAATCAGATCCAGGTCCACGACGCGATCGGGCTCAACTTTGCAAGAACACTTCGATCGATCCTTCGCCAGGACCCCGACATCATCATGATCGGCGAGATCCGCGACGGCGAAACCGCCGCGGTCGCGGTTCAGGCGGCTTTGACCGGGCACGGTGTGCTCGCAACGCTCCACACAAACGATGCGCCCGGTGCGGTCGCCCGGCTCGTTGATATGGAAGTGCAGTCCTACCTGCTGAGTGCGGCGCTCAATGGTGTGGTCGCGCAGCGCCTCGCACGCACCACATGCAGCTCGTGTGCAATGAAGTACTACCCGAGCGAGCAGGTGCTCCACGACGCGGGCCTGAGTCATATGAGTGGTCGTGCGTTCAAGAAAGGCGCCGGGTGCTCCGCGTGCCACGACACCGGATTCGCCGGTCGACTCGGTGTCTATGAGTTCATGGAGGTCACGCCGGAGATCCGCCGGATGATCTACCGCAGTGCCCCGACACACCAGATCCGTACCGAGCTCCAGAAGGTTGGCCAGAAATCACTCCGCGAGGAGGGCGTCCAGCTCGCGATCGACCAGAAAACAAGCCTCGAAGAGATCCTCCGCGTGACCCAGGTCGATGACGGCGATGGTGAAGCCGAGCTGCCCGTGAGTGGGGTGGCGGCATGAACTACGCCTACGAAGCATACGACGCCAAGGGGTCGCTCAAACGCGGAACAATCGAGGCGGCCTCGTCCGAGGAGGCGACAGAGCTCCTCCGCGCGAAGTCAATCTTTGTAACCAGCATTGGTACAGAGCAATCAAAGAGCAAGAGCAGCAAAGCCCGTGCGCGTTCCAAGAAGATCTCCGCCAAGACCATCGCGATGTTCGCTCGCGAGCTCTCGGTGCTCGTCTCCACGGGCACGCCACTCGTTGATGCGATCGCCTCGCTCGAACGCCAGGCCAAGGATGAGGCATGGATTACAGTGCTGGGCAATGTTCAGCGGAAGCTCGAGGAAGGCGATTCGCTCAACGCCGCGTTGCAATCGCACTCCGAGGTTTTCGACGCGGTCTTCCGATCGCTTGTTTCCGCGGGCGAGTCCAGTGGGCACCTCGATTCGATGCTCAATCGCATCGCGGTGCTCACCCGTCGACAGGCGCAGATTCAGGCCAATCTCATGGGGGCTATGATCTATCCGATCCTGCTGACCGGGATCTCCCTCGTCGTGCTCGGTGTTATGATTGGTGTGGTACTGCCGAGGTTCTCGGGGCTCTTTGAGACCCTCGATACCCCGCTGCCAACAACGACCAAGATTCTGATGTGGATCTCGGATCTTGTCCGGGGATACTGGTGGGGGATCATCCCCGCGATCACTGTCGGCGTGGTGATGCTGGTCAAGTGGCTCCGCGGTGAATCGGGTGCAAACTCTCTCGGGAACATTGTCCTCAAGCTCCCGAAGATTGGTGAGATCTACCGGGCATTCTACACCGCCCGGATCACACGCCTAATGGGCACGCTCCTCGAGGCTCATGTCCCCATGCTTGAGTCGATCCACCTCACCCGTGAGTCGGTCTCGCACCAGTCTTATCAGCAGCTGCTCGACAACGCAGAACAGGCAGTCACCAAGGGCAAGCAGGTCAGCGAGGCATTTGACCAAGGCGGTTTGATCGTCCCGTCGGTCTGCGAGGCGATCCGCAACGGCGAGCAATCGGGCCGCCTGGCCGAAGTGCTCAACAATGTCTCGGACTATCTCGACGAAGAGAACGAGACGGTGGTCCGTTCGATCTCGAGCATCATCGAGCCGGTGATCATGATCGCCCTCGGTATCTTTGTTGGGATCGTCGCCATCAGCATGTTCCTGCCGTTGTTTGACCTGACCGCGAGCGCAGGGGGCGGCGCATGATGCTCAACTCCCTCCGATCTCAGCTCTCGCCGATCGGGCTTGTGCACGACTCGCACGAGTTCCGGGCGGTGCAACTGATCCGCTCACGCGGGAAAGTTCAACCGATCGCGTGTGCCAACTTCCCACGGATGGATGGACGCACGGGATCCGTACAGCCTGATGAGTACCGCTGGGCCGGTGCGATTCTCGCTCGCCAGGGCATGGTGGGCAGCCAGCTCGCGATCATACCAGACTCCGGCTGGTGCTCGTCGCATATGCTCGAGCTCCCACCGGTTCCCGAAGAAGGCGCCAAGCTGCAACTCGCCAGGGCCGAGGTCGCCCGGAGCAAGAAGTGCCTGCCACAGGACTTCGAGATCGCTTGCTGGGATCTTCCCAAGCGGGGGAGATCGAGCGAGTCCATGGCTGTCGCGTGCACCAGAGCGCCGCTGAGCGCATCGCTCGATGTTCTCGAAGAGGCCGGACTCAACGCACTCGCCGTCGATCTCCCGGAAATGGCGATCCTTCGCACGCTGAGCGAGAGCAACCAGAGCCCTGATATCACCGGGATCCTGCATATTGGCTGGAGAGATTCGCTGGTCGTTATCCTGAATCAAGGCATAACGGTCTACCACCGCCGGGTCGAGGTGGGTCTCGAAGAGATCAGCAACCGTCTCGGTGCTCAGCTCGCCCTTGATCCCCAAACAATCGCGTACTTGCTTGAGCGAGTTCAGCACGGTGAGCTTGGAGAGCACGAACGCCCAATCCGGGGGATGTGGCAGGGGTTCATCCGATCGCTGGTTGAGAATCTCGATGTCGCGATCGGCTATGTCTCTCATGCGTATCGCTCTTCGGAGCTCGGTTCCGTGTATATCTCAGGGTACGGGGGCGCGAACACGGACCTCGTTGACCAGCTGACCGCAACCCTCGGCATGCCCGTCCACACCCTGATCAATCCGACGCTCCTCGAAGCGGGCTATTCCCCTGCTCAGTGCGCTCGGTTCGCATTGCCATACGGCCTCGCCGCGAGGTTCGATAAGCCATGAGCAGCATCAGAATCAACCTCATGCCGGTGGACCGCCTGAATCGCCAGAAGCGTTCGATCGCTCTGTACCGGTGGGCGGCGTGCAGCGTACTGACCCTGATTGTCTGCGGTGCTCTGAGTGGAGCCATGCTCCTCGTGGGGGATGACCGATCCAGCATCCTGCTGGTCCGGGCGGGGGAGCAGCGCGTTCAGATCGGAACCACAACAAAGAACAACGAGAACCTTGTGAAGGAGATCAAGAGCCTCACCGCGCAGGCGGAATCGGTCTCGATGCTCGATCGACGGATCAACTGGCGGGGGATCTTCGAGGGGATCGCGGCCGCATCGGAGAACCGTGTCTTCTTCATGCAGATCAGATGCGACACGCAAACAAACGAATCGCTCGATCGTGTGGAGATCGTCACCAACGGCTTCGCGGAATCACAGGGCATCGCGCGATCGTTCGTCGTCTCGCTCGAGCGTGTCGGGCTTTTCGATCAGGTGGTCCTCGAGAACACCGGGCGAGTCGAGTTCAAGGGCACGGACTATATCAGTTTCCAGATCCGTCTCGTGGTGGACCCACTGATCGCATCGAAGGACGGTGAGTGATGACGAACGCAAAGCATACACGCGGGATCCCGATCCTATGGATTCATTCAGCGGGTGCCGCGGTCACGGCGGGCATGGTCGGGATCACCGGCTATCTGTACTGGTCACACTTCAAGCAGACCACGCTGAGCAAAGCCGAGGCGCAGGTGCTCTATTCGACAACCCGCGCGGAGTTCGAGAAGCAGAGCTCGATCTCGGATACGCTCCAGAGTCAGGTCAAGGAGCTCCGCTCCCGTGTAGAATCGCTGCCGAAGCTGAGCAGCGCGGACAGCTACAACAAGCTCTCCGCAGAGATCGCCTCGCTCGCAGAATCGTCCGGCGTCCGTATCGATGTACTCCAGCCCGACGAGCAGGAAACGCAAGGGCGGATCGCATGGGTCCCGATCGAATGCCAGGGCGAAGGATCCGTCGATGCGTTGCTCCAGTGGATCGATGCCCTCGAACGCCAATGGCCCGATATCGTGCTCGAATCGCTCGATGTGGTCTCGGACGAAACCGGTCAGACGCTCCGTCTGGACGCTCTGTTCCGGTGGTATGTCCTCGCCGATGGTGCATGAATATTTTTCCGCCGAATCGGCTTGCAACCCGAGCAACTGAATTGGCTAAAGAGAGCATGGGACTCTCAACAGAACGCAAAGTATTTCTCGGCTTGTTTCTCGTCGCGGGTGGGGCATTGCTCGTTGACCAGACGGTGCTCGGTCCGAAAAGCGCGGGCGCGGCCCTGCTCGATTCGGTCAGCGAGATCACGACAGAAGCCATCGCTGAACCCGTCGAGCAGACCAAGCAGGCCGTGCGATCGACCGCCGCCGAACTGCTCAACGAGCGTCTGAGCTCGATGACCGAGTCATTCAGCGCGGACACCTCGGTGAGCTCGATGTTCGGTATGCCGAGCCTCGACGAACTCCCCGTCGAGATCCAGTCCAACCAGCAATCAATCGCGGAAGCGATCGGTACCAATGTCGATACGCCCAAGCTCTCGGCGGTCATGCCCTCGAGTACCGGGGGGGCGGCGGTGATAGATGGCGTCCTGGTTCGTGCCGGTGGAACGACCAGCGACGGATACCGTCTGATAACTGTTTCGCAACGCTCCGTGGTGATCGAGAAGAACGGCAGGGAATACACCATGACCCTGCCGGCATTCGGTGAATAACCAAGATTGCCGGTTATAGCGGGTGCTTCTCCCTGTTCTTCAATGTACCCCGTCCTGAACGAAACTCGCTTTCGTGTTCAGCCGATGCAAGAAGTGATCGGCAGCCAGAGACTGCATTCCAAAGGAGATCACACCATGCTCGCATCAGCAGACATCGCGACAAACACCAACCGTGCCCGCCGGGCGTTCAGCCTCATCGAACTGGTCATCGTCGTGGTGATCATCGGGATCATCGGCGCCATCGCCATCCCCCGTATGAGCCGCGGCGCCTCCGGTGCGGCGGACTCCGGGCTCACCGCAGACCTCACCGTCATGCGTACCGCCATCGACCTCTACAAGGCCGAGCACGGCGGCACCCTGCCCACCCTCGCCGACTTCGAGGCCCAGCTCACCACATACACCGACGCGAGCGGCAACGACAACGCCACCAAGTCGTCCACCTACTACCTCGGCCCGTACCTCCGCGAGGTGCCCAAGCTCAAGCTCGGCTCCAACAAGGGCAAGAACGCTCTGGTCGCAACCCAGGGCGGGACCACCGCAGGCTGGGTCTACGACGCATCCACCGGCTCAATCAGCGCCAACCTGCCCGACACCGAGCTCGATGTCCAGGGTGTGCAGTACAACGCGTACTAAACAATGCCCTCCGGCTCACCGATCCACACACGCCCCGGTCGTCATGATCGGGGCGTTCTTGGTTCCGGACCACGAAAGGCACGCAGCATGAACCGCGGGTTCTCACTCATCGAGCTCGTCATGACCCTCATGATCCTCGGCATCATCACCGCCATCGCCGCGCCGAGATTCGCGGGCGCATCCGATGGCTACAAGCTCTCCGCGGGGCAGACCCAGCTCGAAGCCAAGATCAATCTCTGGGCGAGCCGCGCCCAACGCATGTCCCGATTCCACACCATCCATTTCGACAAGTCCGCGGAGATCATCTATCTCTACGACGGCGAAGTCACCACCCCCGCGGACGCCGTCGATTCGATGGACCTCGGCGTCGCGCCCTACGGGATCGATCTCTACCGCACAAGCCTCAACGCAGCGGGCGAGCTCGTCCTCAACGGCGACGGCTTCTTCGAAGAGGACGCCGCCATCCAGCTCGTGAAGGGCGACCTTGGGGTGACCATCAGCTTCTCCGGCGGCTCCCGCGGGCTGCCCGATGTGGTGCCCGATCTCCCGGTCGATATCGTCGACCTCCCGGATACCGCCGCTGCCGCCGCTGATGCTGCCGCGGCAGCAGCAAAGGTGATCGGCCCATGATTCCACAAAGGAACATCCAGCACCGGCACGGATTCACGCTCGTCGAGCTCACCACCAGCCTCGCGATCACCGCGATCCTGATGCTCGGGCTCGCCTCTGTCCTGCTCATCGGATCCAAGGCCGTCCCCTCCGGCACCGAGCAGATCCACACCGAGGCGGCGTGCGCAAACATGCTCGAGGACATCGCCGAGGACCTGGCCCTCGCCAGCGGGCTCACCCTGGTATCCCCCCAAGAGATCACCCTCGGCGTTGCGGACCGCGACGGCGACGGATCCAAGGACCAGATCACCTACGCCTATGACTCCGACGCCGGGACCATCAAGAGAACATGGAACAGCGACGATGCGGTGACCATCCTCAGCGATGTCTCCGCCTTTGCCGTCTCCCTGAAGACCAGCGACGGCAAAGCATCCCTCGCGCTCGTCGAGCTCACATCAACCGCGACCACAACCCCGTCGCAGAGTATCCGCGTCGAGCTCTACAACGATCCGGAGGTCCGATGAGCCATCAACCAACAGCCCGGGGCTTCACCATGGTCGAGACCGTGCTCGCGACCCTTCTCGTGGGGACGGTGCTGATCTCGACGCTCTCGCTCGTCGGCCCGGTCATGCGCACGACCGAGCTCGCCCAGCAGCAGATCATCGCCCAACGCCTCGCCGATGAGCTTGTCGACGAGATCGCCTCCCAGCCGTTCGTCGACCCATCGTCCAGCGACAGCGAGGACACCCTCGCGCCCAACACCGGCGAGCGGACCAGCGTCCGCGCAGACTTCGACGATGTCGACGACTACAACGGCTGGATCGGGTTCCCGCCCAAGGAGAAGGACGGCACCACCAAATCCGGGCTCACCAAATGGGCGCGACAGGTCAAGGTCGAGCATGTCCTCGCGGCCGATCTCACCACGAGCTCCGTCTCCGCGACCGGTGTCAAACGCATCCGCGTGCAGGTCGTCCGCAACGGCACCCTGCTCGCCGAGGAAATCATCATCCGCACCAGCGCGTGGGATGACATGCGGAGCGGCAAATGAACACCAATGAACGGGCAGCACACGACGAACGCCGGGGGAGCATCTACCTTGTTGTGCTCGTCGTGGTCGCCGCCGTCACCACCATGGTCCTCGTCGGCACCGCCCTCCGCCGGACCACCGCCGAGCACTACCGCACGACCGATGACCGGATGCGTGCCCGCCAGGGCGTCCGCTCCGCGACCGAAGCCGCCCTCACGCTCATGGACGACAAGGACACCTTCCTGACCAACGCCCGCGGCGGGACCACCATCATGAAAACCTCGAGCGTCGGGGCATCCACGCTCACCATCACCGTTGTAGACAAGGACACGGGCAAAGTCGCCGACGACGACACCGAGACCCTGCTCGTCACCGCCACCGCGGAGACCGAGGAGGCCCGCTCGCTCGTCTCCTTCGATGTCCAGATCCTGCCCGCGTTCCTCGACACCATCGTCGAACTGGGCGCAACCTCGTACTGGGCGCTCGACGAAGAAAAGAACGAATCGGTCGCGGTTGACCAGATCGGCGCGATCGACGGCACCTACAACAAGCCGGGCAATGTCGGCGGAGAAGACTTCCCAGACGACGGCGTCGCGCCGACACTCAAGGGCGTGAAGGAAGCGATCCAGATCCCGCACGACAGCTCGTTTGAGCAGGAGCAGGGCACCATCGTCTTCTGGGCGAGGAGCAACGAGCCGACGGAATCAGACCAGCAGGGGCTGATCGCGAAAGAGGACGACGCGAACCGGGAACTCTCCCAGGCGCTGTTCCTCGAGGGCGGCGAGCTCGTCTGGCGAGGTGAGGGCAAGAACGATTCACTCGACCAAGAGTTCCGCACAGACGCGTCGGCCTTCAAGGACAAGGACTGGCACCATGTCGCCTACTCGTTCGGGCTCTCGGGAACCCGGGTGTATATCGACGGCGTCCGCGTGATCAACAAGACCTCGTGGATCGGGCTGCACTACGACATCATTATCTCGAGTGCCACCAACACCCGCCCGTGGAGTGTGGGGACCCGTGCTCTGGGGACCTCGGGTGCACCCAGCGACCCGCTCGATGGCTCCATCGCCCGCTTCGTGTTCTTCCCCAAGCAGCTCAGCGACACCGAGATCGCGGACCTGATGGCGGCGCAGTGCGGCGCCGTCAAGCTCGAGCCCGTCGAGGGCTCGTTCGCCCGCGTTGTGGAATGACAGCTGTGCAATGAGCCCGGCTCCGGGATCGTTCGGGATCGTGCGTTGGTCAGCCCGCCTGCTTGTAGACGGCTTGCGACGCGTGGTGCTCGACCATCTTGTCGTACTCACGCAGATCGATCGCCAGGAAGTGGGGGACAAGCCCGGGATCGAACTGGGACCCGGCGCAGCGCTGGATCTCCGCGAGCACCTTCTCGCGGGGCATCCCCGCCCGGTAGGCGCGGTTGGAACTCATCGCGTCGAAGGTGTCGGCGATCGCCATGATCCGCGCCATCAGCGGGATATCCTCGCCGCTGAGCCCCTCGGGATAGCCCGTGCCGTCCCACTTCTCGTGGTGGTGCAGGACGCCCGGGAGGATGTCACTAAGCGAGGGGATGTCCTTGAGGATGTCGTAACCGATCGTCGGGTGGAGCTTGATGAGCTCGAACTCCTCATCGGTCAGCCGGCTCGGCTTGCAGAGGACCGCCTCGGGCACCCCGATCTTGCCCACATCGTGGACCAGCCCGGAGATCCGGATCCGCTCGACCTCGTCCTCGCTCATCCCGACCTGCTGGGCGATCCGTGCGGAGAGCATCGCGACCCGCTCGGAGTGGCCCTGGGTGTAGCGGTCCTTGGCGTCGATCGCCGACGACATCGCCTTGACGGTCCCGACGAAGGTCTGCTTCTGCTCCTCGTAGAGCGCGATGTTCTCGAGGAACGCGCCCAGAATCCCGGCGACCGCGTCGAGCATCTTCGTCTCGTTGGTGGAGACCTGCGGGTCATCGCCCATCTTTCCGCCCGCGATCACATACCCGAAGATCGTCCCGCTCTGCGTGATGGGGTGGACCAGCATCTGCGGCGACAGCCCCCGGATCCGTTCGCCCGCCGCATAGATCTTTGTCCGATCCGAGAACGCGACGGGCTCCTCGTTGAGCACGCGATCGATCACGAACGCGATCTCGTCGGTGTTCAGATTGATATTCCCGATCTGGTAAATCGGGTGCTCGAGCATCTTCCCGATCTCGTGGCTCTCATCAAGCAGGCACGCGGCCCACTGGTACTCCAGCGACTCGGCGACATGCTCGATCGCACGCAGGATGTACCCGCCCGTATCGCGGATCGAGTTCATGTTCATCCCAAGATCGTGTAGCGCGGTGATGGTCTCGAAGGCATTCCCCAGCTGCGCGCTGAATCCCTCGATCGTCTCGTCGTGCTTGCGTCCCTTGAGGAGATCACCAAGCGCCCACTCGAGCAGCAGAAAGGTGTTCTTTGCGTAGCTCTGGGTCGTGCCCATCCGCTCGTTGAACTGATGCCGCAACGCCGAGAGCTGCAGACTGCTCCCCGAGCCCGAGTCCTGCAGATACTCGGATTCGAGGATCGCCTCGCCGAACCCGATGAGCACGGTGTAGCCCGTCCGGCGTCCGCGGTGCTCCTCGATGAACGGATAGATCCACATCCCCGGGATAATCTCTTCATACTCGGGCTTGTCGATCGCCGACCAGACCGATGCACGCTCGGTGAGCAGGCTCCGGATCGGTTTCGAGCTCAGCCAGAGAGACAGCGTGCCCGGCGCGACCGGGTCTTGGGTCGGCATCCCGTTGAGGTCGAGCGACCACGAGATCAGACCAAGCTGGTGCGCCCGTTCAAGAAACGCGTCCGGGATGGGTTGATGCTTCTTCGGTGCGAGCCGGATCCTCATGCCGACGCCTTCCTGTTCTCGTCCTCATCGAGGAAACCAAGGAGATGCTCGATCAGCTCACGCGTCGAGAAGGGCTTGCTCAGGATCTGCCGGATATTGGGCATCTCCGCCGCTTGGTCCGCAACCGCGTACCCGCGAGCCGTCAGCAAGATCACCGGCACCTTCGACAGCGTTGCGTGCTGAGAGAGCTTGTCCGCAAGCTCGATCCCGCTCATGTACGGCATCTGCAGATCCGTCACGATCGCGTCCGGTTGATGCTCGACCGCCATCTGGTACGCGATCTCACCGTCCTCCGCGACGATCGTGTCGATCCCCATTTTCGCGAGTTTATGCGCAACGATATGTGTGATGTGCGGCTCGTCATCGGCGAGCAGGATCGTTCGGGTAGACATGCTGAAATCTCCAAAGTCGGACATCCCTCAATCGACCGTTCACCGATCCAAGTTTTCTGCAATCAATGACTCCAAACGCGTCCGAAGCGGTTATCCACTCCCCGGCTCGGGAAGACGCAGATATCGGACCAAACCGCGAGTCCCAAGCACAAAGATCGGCGTGTCGAGCAACGCCGCGACCACCTTGAACACATACCCCGTTGCGATAAACACGAGCAACTGGGCCCAGATCGAGCCGTCCGGATCCAGTGGCAACGCCCGCGCGTAAAAATGCGTGATCAGGATCACCGCGAGCGTGTCCACGAGCTGGCTCACCAGTGTCGAGCCGTTGTTGCGGAGCCAGAGATGCCTGCCGCGTGTCAATCGTTTCCAGAAGTGGAACACCTGGACATCAACCAACTGGGCGACCAGGTAGGCGATCATCGATGCCGCGACGGCACCGAATGCCAGTGTGCGAACCTCAAAAAAAACAGGTAGCCGACCCGCAGTGTCCGGAACGATCGCTCCGGCGGCGTCTACAGGCTCAAAGCCCGGCAGGACCCCGCCGATCCATAAAATGAACATCACCCACAGATTGAGCAGCAGCCCAACCAGCACCACCTGGTTCGCTCGACGCCGCCCGTAGAGCTCGCTAATGAAATCCGTGCACAGAAAAGTCACCGGGTAAGGCAGCACGCCGACCGCGACCGCAAAGACGGTGCTCCCCGGGGTCGACCCGTCAAAGTCAATCTCGAACAATCTGATAAACCGTGTGATCCCAAGGATATTGAGCATCGCCAGCGTGCCCAGAAACAGCCCCGAAAGGACCAGAAACACAAACTCCCTCCTGCGATGGAGAATCCGCTCCGGGAGCTCGCTCAGCCCGGGGTATCGGTGCTGCACGGACGGGATCGGCTCATCAAGGTGCTGCGGTGCGGCGTGGGGGTCGTTCACCATACCCAGAGGATATCGCCGATCCTTCATCCATGCGGAACCGCCCGTTCCGTGGTACTATTTATCTATGCCAACCCAAACAGTCATGGAAGACCACTCCAAAGCAGAATCCGAACACCCGGCGACCCTTTCGTGTGATATCGAATCGCTGCTCCCCACCGTCGAGGCGTTGCTCGTCAGCGCAGACAAGCCGCTGAAGCCCGCCAAGCTCATCGAGCCGCTCGCGGCCCTCCACGACGCCTCGATCACCACCGAGATCCTCGAGCGGTGCATCGAAAAACTCAACGAGGCCTATGCCGAATCGGGTCGTGTGTTCCGCATCGAACGCATCGCCGACGGCTACCGGGTCATGACACGCCCGGAGTACGCCACCGCGATCGCCGCGATGCACCGTGCCCGTGCATCGACAAGGCTCTCACGCCCCGCGCTCGAGACGCTCTCCATCGTCGCGTATCGCCAGCCGGTGACCAGAGCAGAGCTCGAGTCCATCCGGGGTGTCGGGTGCGGCGAGGTGCTCCGCGCCCTGCTCGA
>JAGQOC010000113.1 GCA_020427745.1 Phycisphaerales bacterium
TGCCCGAGCCGTTCACGCCCGCGAATGGTTTCTCGTGAAGGATCGCGACGAAGCCGTATCGCCCCGCGACGCGCTTGAGCGTCTCCATGAGCAACGCCTGGTGGTCGCAGGCGATGTTGGTCGATTCGAACAGCGGCGCGATCTCGTACTGCCCGGGCGCGACCTCGTTGTGACGCGTCTGCACCGGCACGCCGAGCCGGAACAGCTCCTCCTCGACCTCGGACATGAACGACAACACGCGAGGCGGGATCGAACCAAAGTAATGATCGTCGAGCTGCTGGTGTTTGGGAGGCGTCGCGCCGAACAGGGTCCGGTCGCAGCTCACCAGATCAGGGCGCGCGTAGTACAAGTTGCGGTCAACAAGGAAGTACTCCTGCTCCGCGCCAAGCGACGAGCCGACCGATGCTACCCCTTCATCGGTGCCGAAGAGCTTGAGGATCCGCATCGCCTGGGTGCTGAGCGCCTCGATCGAGCGGAGCAGCGGCGTCTTTTTGTCGAGCGCCTGACCGTTCCATGAGACGAACGCCGTGGGGATGCACAGCGTCGCGTAGTTCTGTCCACGGACAAGGAACGCGGGGCTGGAGACATCCCACGCGGTGTACCCGCGGGCCTCGAAGGTTGCACGGAGCCCGCCGGAGGGGAAGCTCGACGCGTCCGGCTCACCCTGGATGAGGCTACGCCCGCTGAGCTTGGAGACCAGATGCCCCTCGCCGTCGGGGACGAGGAGCGTGTCATGCTTCTCGGCCGTCAGCCCGGTCATGGGCTGGAACCAGTGGGTGTAGTGGGTCGCGCCGCGATCAACGGCCCAGTCCTTCATTGCTTTGGCGACCACATCCGCCTGCTCGGGGGTGAGCCGACCCTCCCCGGAGATCGCCCGCTGGACGACCTTGTAGACATCAGAGGTCAGGCACGCACGCATGGAACGGTCGTCGAACACATCCGCCCCGAAGATCTTTTCGAGGTGGCGGTTCTCCGGATTGCTGAGCTCGCTCTGCGTCTGCCAGCGTGTGGATGCAGCAATCGCCTCGCCCTGGGGATGTTTCGTCGCCATGGTCATAGTTGGATCCTCTGTTCAGAGATTCGCATGTTGTTCGGGGAGTCCGTTACCCCGAGATGGATACGACATTGTGGCGGGCTCAATGGAAATAGCAAGCCCGCGGCCTGCAATGGGAAAGAAAACACCAAAGACTCTGTACGCCATCGGGACCCAAGTTGTTCGGAGTGATTCAGCCCCGGCGCCGCGGCAATGTGCCCAGCCCGGCGAGCCCGAGCAAGGCCGCACCCGGTGCCGCGGGGACCTGGTTGCTCACGATGATGTCGCTCGTCAGGGCATCATACCCGAAGGTGAGAAAGTGCCCGAAATCACCCAGCCCCGTATCGACAATCGCCAATGGGTACGGCTCGTTCCGCGAACTCTCGACGGCGTGATAGCTCAGCCAACCCTCACCCAGCCTGGTCACGGTCCAGGTTGCGATGACGAAGTCAGTGTCTGTGGTGTCAACATCACCGAAGAAATGGTGCTGCGCGATGTAGAGATCGCGGATATCCACCTCGCTCACCTCGCCGGTCCTCGCCCCGAGCTCCGGCATATGCCACCCGCCGAGTTGCAGATCGGATGCCCAGAATGAACTGCTGTTCCCGATCCCCTCCACCGTCATCGCGGCGAGCTCGAAGTAGCTCCCGAGATCCCCGGTCTGGCTCGTAAAGCTCGCGGCCATCGTCGCGGTGGTCGATTCACCGATCGCGAGCGTTGTCTCCGCAAACGAGACATGCACCGAGAGCGATTGGGCACTCGCGCACGAACCAAGAACGGCAAAGAGCCCGAGCGCAGCTGTCCATCGCATAACGAGATCCTCCTCTTCTGAGAGTGTTTGATACAGTGACGATCCCGAGGCTCAGCGATGACGCCGTGTGCACATTATCCCGCTAAGCCCGAGCACCACTATTCCCGAGGGTGCGGGAACATGAGGAAAGAACAGATCGGCCATCACTTCAGGGCCGTAGATCGTTGGGGCCCCGAGCGAGTCGTTCGCGTCGTTAATTCCGAATGTAAAAGGCGCATCGGTTGCCGTAAGCCGATACCGTGCGCCCTGCTCCCTGTTGCGCTGGATCGTCCAGGTGGCGATCAACAATCCTGTGTTGGTTGTATCGACCGCTCCAAACAATGCCTGCTGCGAGAGATGGACATCGGAGATCCCGTTTGCACCAATGGTGCCGGTCGCGGGGCCGAGCGCGTTCATATTCCAGTCACCGAGCACCAAGTTTGAGAACTCAAAGTTTCCTGCTCCCGAGATCGCCTCGAGATTGAAATCGGCGACACTCATGTACGGTGCTCCCTCGCCGGTGAATGTCGCCGTCATCGTTGCAGTCATACTCTCTCCGAAGGGGATGTACGTGCCACTGAGATGAATATTGATCGTAAGAGACTGTGCGATCGCGCCGGACGCGAGTCCACACATTGCAACAGCGAGTACAGCATTCTTCATTTCTCATCCTCCTAGGGAAATGACGAGCGATTGTATGAACACTCTCAGATCCGCACACGATCCTAACCGGTTCCATGCACGGTCGCAAGGAGAAACACGGCTCCCGCGAGAAGAGCCCGGTATACTCCAGACCTGTATCGCGGGCCCGTGGCGAAATCGGTAGACGCAGCG
>JAGQOC010000114.1 GCA_020427745.1 Phycisphaerales bacterium
ATGGAGTGTGCAGACCAACGCGTGCGTGAGCCGGTTCTCTGGCTGGGTGTATTGATCGAAGATATTCCGCATTCGGTGAGTATATATTCAAAGCGAACAGCCCCGTGTGTATGGGATTGCATGAGCGAGTTCAGCGGCTGGTTTTTCTCCGGCCGTATAAAAATCTCCACGATTTCACCCCCTTCCGGAATATCCCGCTGGCATTTCCCGTTTCCTGTGGCACCTTGAATCAGTAAACAGGCGTGTACCACATGGTCAACAGACAACCCAAATCCCGGGATACCCGATCCGAGCTCCGCTCCGCGGCCATCCGGCTCGGGGTTCGCGACGGCATCGACGCCGCCTCCATCCGCGTCATCGCACGCGAGGCGGGGGTCACCGAGGGGGCGGTCTACAAACACTTTGAGAACAAAGACCATCTGATCCGCGACGCGTACGCCTCGATCGTGCTCGAGATGGCTCGGGACAAGGCGACGCTGGTGAAGGCGGATCTGCCCTTCGCCGCCGCGGTCCGCGCGTGGATCAAGTTCACCTACCAGTACTTCGATGGTAACCGCGACGCGTTCACCTATGTCCTCCTCATGCCGCACCGGATGGCGGACACGCTGGGTGATCCGTACACGATCCAGGGCGAGCTGTTCACCGAGCTGTTTACCAACGCTCAGAACAACAATGAGATCATCCGCATGGACCCCGAACTTGCACTGACTATGTTCAGCGGTTTGGTACTCGGCGTGCCACACAAGATTAACGACGGTTCGCTCAATGGGCCCGCAGAGCAATACACCGATGCGATCGCGGAAGCGGTCCTTCGTGTCTTTACCTCCGCGTTGTAGCGGGGGGTCCATTTTCGACAAGAGGGCTGGGAACCTGGATGTCCTGCGCACAACTGCCGGCGTAGGACAGCGCGATCGGTGCGCTGTGTGCCGATCGTGTGCAATCGGCAGCCGCTGCATACGCAGCAAGAAATGAGGAGTTTGAGCATGAACCTTTCCACCAAAGCCCTGCTGACCGCACTCGCACTGACCGCAACCGGCGCCGCCGCGGAGAACATCACCATCTCGATCGAGAACACGATGGGCGATGATTCGTTCTTCTTCACGCCGTTCTGGATCGGTGTGCACGACGGGAGCTTCGATACCTACAACGGCGGCGAATCCTCATCGATCGAGATGACCAACCTCGCAGAGATCGGGAACACCGCGCCGCTCTCTGATCTTTTCAGCGCGAGCGCCGCTGGTCTGGCTGGGGGCGTCCAGACCACGGCGACCGCTGTCGCATCCGCCGGCGATGCGCCGGTGTTCTCCCCGGGGGAGTCCACTGTCTTCAACCTCGATATCGGTGACAGCACCATCAACCGCTACTTCTCTTACGCATCCATGGTTGTTCCCTCGAACGACCTCTTCATCGCCAACGGCAACCCGATGGCGCACATGATCTTCGACGCCGCGGGCAACTTCACCGGCCCGGTCGTCATCGAGATCTACGGGCGTGAGGTCAACGACAACGGCACCGAGGTGAACTCCGCGGTGAACGACGCCGCCTTCTCCACCAACGACGGGCAGGCACTCCCGGAATCCGTGTTTATCCGCGATTTCTTCACGAACCCGGATGACACCGGATACCTCGATTCGTTCCTCGGTTCGACCACCGCCAACGGCGCGACCATCGGGGCGACTTTCGGCGCGGACGACCTGATCGCGCGGATCACCATCACCCCCGCGCCTTCGTCGATCGCGATGCTCGGCGGGCTCGGGCTCGTCGGTCTCCGCCGCCGCCGATAGTCCGCAGCCATCTTTGATCTCCCCGCTCTCTCCAATGCCCGGGTGCGTCTGCTCCGGGCGTTGTTGTCTTTTGTGCGCACGGATCACGGGTACAATGGTCCATGAAGATCGCCCTGATTCTCCCCGCCGCGGGATCGTCCACGAGGTACAACACCACCGACGCCCTGCTCGGTTCGTCCCGCTCCAAGCTCGACGAGGACCTCGGCGGGCGCCCGGTCCTCCAACGCACCGTTGAGCTGTTCCACACACGCCCCGAGATCGACACGATCATCGTCGCCGGTCCGCATGACCGCGAGCAGTTCGCCGATTTCGCGCTCCGGCATCAGGACAAGCTCACACTGCTCGGCGCGAAACTCATCCAGGGCGGCGCGAATGAACGCTACGAGACCGTTCAAGCAGCGCTCGAGCATGTCCCCGAGCACTGCACGCATATCGCCGTGCACGATGCGGCGCGTCCGGGGACACCCGCGGCTCTGATCGACCGCGTGATTGATGTCGCGTCACGCCACCATGCGGTGATCCCCGCGATCCCGGTCAGTGACACGATCAAGCGTGTGCGTGTCGAACCCATCGACGACCCGGGCGCGGACCCGCTCGCCAATATCCTCGGCGGGAGTTCCTCGCCGCTGTACGAGGTGGAGCAGACCCTCGATCGCAGGGGGTTGATGCAGGTCCAGACGCCTCAGGTGTTCGAGCGCGAGCTCCTTCTCCGCGCATATCAACAGGAGAGCCTCGCGAGCACCGATGACGCGGGGCTCGTCGAGCGGTTGGGTGAGCGTGTGGTGGTGGTCGAGGGCGACGAGCGCAATCTGAAGATCACACGCCCGGGGGATACCGAGGTGCTCCGCGCGATCCTTGGGTACGCCAAGCCAACGCAGCGCGCGACCCACAAGAAGTTCTAGGTTGTGGTCGGTCAGTCGTGCTCGACCGGCACGACGGGCATCGGGTGCATACCGATCGAGATCGCCATCAGCTTCGCGTCGGGCTTGCGGTGCTTGCTCTTGAATACATCGCGCACTGCACGGAGGTGCTCGTTGACCTCCGCGAGCTCTTGCTCATCGAGCCATGCGAACAGCGAGCAGATGTATGTATCACGACCCGCGCCCCCCGTGACGGCTTCCTTTGATTCCAGCGACTTGGCGATCCCCGAGGCGCTGCTCTTGAGCATCGATTTGGTTACGCTGCACAACGCCTCGACCATCTCCGTGTTCTCGGGGTCATACTTCAGATACGCGAGCTTGGTTGCATAGATCTTCGCATCCCGACGGGTCGTCGCCCGGGTCCCGACCTCCTCGAGCACCCCGACCTCGACGAGCTGGTCGATATGCCGGTACAGCGAAACGGGCTTTCGCCCGAGCTGCTCGGCGATCTCCCGGATCGAGACCTCCCCCTGGCTCAGGGCGATCTGATGGATCGCACAGCGTGTGTGCGAACTCAGGGCCCGGACCTGGTCCGGGCGGATGATAATTTCGGCATCTGCAGGGGGCTTGGAAGGCATTAGAGAAGAATAGTCCGACAAATTGTTCGAATATTCTTGAATTTGCAAACCAAGGGCGTGTAGGATGGTTCACGAAACAGAATAAATGCGAATAAAACTGACGACCTCAACGAACCCTGACCAAGCCACGACAACCGCCGAACCATGACTCCCTTTCTTTGGAACTCCAAAGAACAACAGCCCACGCGACCCAGCGTGGGCTGTTCATTTCCGTGCATCTCACGCCGGGGTGTTGGTATGGACCGGGAGGGGCGCGAGCGAGACCATGATCGAGATGAGCTCGGTATCGGGTGCTCGGCTCTTCTTGTCCATCAGCCGCATGATCGCGTCGATGTGCTCGTTCACCTGGTCGAGCGTCTCGGCGTCGAGCCATCCGAAGACCTTGGAAACATGCGTGTCGCGAGCGTGACGACCGCTCCTGGTGCGTGCTTTTCCGGTCCGGAACGACTGTGCGACCTCGACCCCCGCGCGTTTGGTCATGTTCTGTGCGAAGCTGCACAGCGCTTCGACCATCTCCGGATTCTTCGGGTCGTACGCGATGTAATCGAGCGCCGTCGAATACAGCTTCGCGTCCCGCTTCGTCGTCGTTCTGCTCCCGACTTCTTTGAGTACGCCGACATCCACGAGCAGATCGATGTGACGATACAGCGCCGCGGGCTGACGCCCGAGCAGTTCTCCGATTTCGCGTACGGAGACCTCCCCTTGATTATGGACGATCTGGTGGATGTTGTGCCGCGTCGGTGAGCTGAGCGCTTGGACCTGTGCGGGGTCGCGCATAATCGAGCTCGGCTTGGGTCGTGTCTTTCGCATCCGGAAGAATAGCGGGGCACGGGCAGGAAAAATAAATTAGTAAATCGTTGAAAATGCTAAAAAAATCGTGTACCTTCTCCCTGACCCAGTGCCAAGAGGATGGCACGCCATTTAGGAGGAAACAGATGAAGACCACACGCATGCTGTGCGTGCTCGGGTGGGCGATCGTTGCGTCCGCCTCGCACGCGGGGATCATCCACGACGACTTTGAGCAGTACCAGAGCGGGCAGCTCCCATCGGGGCAATGGCACGATGTCTTTGACCGCGTGGTGAATCATCCGCCGTCCCAGCCTTCGATCAATGTGATCAGCACTGTTGACGCGCACGGCAACGCGACGCAGGCCGTGCAAACAGTCCGCGAGGGCGGAACCAACGGGTTCTATGCCTCCATCGAGGACAGCAACATCCATAACCTCTCGATGGATGTCCGTGTTGACGCGATGCCGAGCGCGAACACTGGCTGGCCTGTCGGTGTGGGCTATCTTGGATATTCAGAGGGCGATGTGAACGCCAACCCCCAGGCGATCCTGTATGCATGGACAGGGCGCGTCTGGAACTTTTTCATCGCGATGGGAGAGGGACGCCCGGCGGTGGATCTGCGCCTCAGCGGCCCACGATTCCAGATCGGGACCTGGTACACCCTCTCCGTCGAAGTCAACACCGAGACAGGAGAGTTTCAGGCACGCGTATACGACGCGGCGACCGGCGAGCTGACAAACAGCACGAACCATATCTACAACAACTGGGACCCGGAAGTCGATCGGTTCAACACCATCACCATGTTCGATGGGGACAATCCGGGTGCGGCGGCGCATGGGCAATCAACGATCGATAATGTCCACTACACGCCGACACCCAGCAGCCTTGCGATGGTCCCGGTGATGCTGTCGGTTGCGATCCGCCGTCGCAGATGAATGGTGTATGCATTGTTCTTGCA
>JAGQOC010000115.1 GCA_020427745.1 Phycisphaerales bacterium
GGCGGGACCTTCGACATCTCGATCCTGCGCCTCATCCCATCAGAAGCCAATGACGAGCCCGCGTTCTTCCAGGTCCTCGCCACCGCCGGCGACACCCACCTCGGCGGCGACGATGTCGACCAGATGCTCGTCAGGCTCTTCATCACGGAGATCAACGCCCGGCTCGGGCTGAATGCCGAGAGCGACATGGCCGCGTTCGACGCCTCGACGCGCCGGGCGTTGGTCCGCTTTGCGCAAGCGGTCAAGCACGAACTCTCCGACAAAGAACAAGCCGCCGTCCGGATCGACCTCGGCGACGGCAAGCACTATGAACGGATCATCACCCGCGACGAGTTCAACACGCTGATCGAGCCGTGGGTGAAACGATCGCTCGATGCGTGCGCACGCGCGGTCAGGGACGCCGCGCCGTCGATGGGTGAAGCGGAGATCGACGCGGTGGTCATGGTGGGCGGGTCCACCCGCATCCCGCTCGTCCGCGATCGTGTCGGTGCATTCTTCATGCGTGAGCCCTACACCGCGCTCGATCCGGACATCGTGGTCGCGCTCGGCGCGAGTGTTCAGGGCGCGATCATCAGCGGGAAACGCACGGGCGAGTTGCTCGTCGATGTCATTCCCCTCTCGCTGGGGATCGAGACCGCTGCCGGCGCGGTCGCGAAGCTGATCGTCCGCAACTCGTCCGTCCCCGCAAGAGCAACCGAACGCTTCAGCACCAGCGTCGATGGGCAGACGAATATCAAGCTGCACATCGTCCAGGGCGAACGCGAGATGGTCGAAGACTGCCGATCGCTCGGCACCTTTGAGCTCCGGGGCATCCCCCCGATGCCCGCGGGCATCCCCAAGCTCGTTGTCGAGTTCCTCGTCGACGCCAACGCCGTGCTCAGCGTCTCGGCGACCGAGGAACGCTCGGGCAAACGCGCCGGCATCCAGATCATCCCCAACCACGGGCTCACACGCAGCGAGGTCGACCAGATGGAAGCCGACTCGCTCACCCACGCCCGCGAGGACATGCAGCGCCACCGCATCGCGGACCTGATCGCCAACTCGAAGCTCGATCTCAAGTGGATCGGCGAGAAGTTCACCCAGCACCGCGCAAGCCTTGAATCCCGGTACACGGACGAGCTCGATGCGCTGACCGCCGAGCTTCGATCGTTCATCGAGCAGGCAGAAAAAGACTGGTCTTCCGTGAACGCAGACGCGTTCTACAAAGCGAAACAGTCGCTCGACAACGCGTCGGTCCGCCTGCAGGAAGTCGCGATCGCGGCTTCGCTCCGTGAGGACGCGGAATGAACGAGGACACCCGCCCGATCCGAGATCCCGGCTCACGCACGCGCGATCTCGGGCTCGTGATCGGGATGCTCATCGCCCTGATCGTCTACGGCGCACTCGGTCCAGGCACCGGGCTCAACGAGGACGCGCGGAGGCTCGGCGCGATCGTCGCGCTCATGGCCTGCTGGTGGGTCACCGAAGCGATCCCCCTCGCCGCCACCGCCCTCGTCCCGATCATCGCGTTCCCCGTGCTCGGGATCCTCCCGATCGACCAGACCGCCGCCCCCTATGCCCACAAGCTCATCTTCCTCTTCATGGGCGGGCTCATGCTCGGCGCCGGGCTCGAACGCTGGGGCGCCCACAAACGGCTCGCGCTGCATGTCATCCTCGTCGTCGGCACCAGCCCGCGGCGCATCATCGCGGGCGTCATGCTCGCCTCAGCGATCCTCTCCGCGTTCGTCTCCAACACCGCGACCGCGATGATGATGCTCCCCATCGTCCTCTCCATCGGCGACCTCGCCGCCGGGGACAACCCGGACACCAGAGACGCGCGTCGGTTCACCGCGTGCCTGCTGCTCGCGCTCGCCTACGGCTGCTCGATCGGCGGGCTCGCAACGCTCACCGGGACACCGCCCAACGGGTTCCTCGCCGGGTTCCTCGACCAGGAGTTCGGTATCGAGCTCAGCTACGCCCGCTGGCTCCGGTTCGGTGTCCCGCTCACCGTTGTCCTGCTCCCATTGAGCTGGGTCTACCTTGTCTTCGTCGCCCTGCCCGTCCGCATCGGGGGCGTGCCCGGCGGGCGGGCGGTTATCCGAGCGAGACTGAACACACTCGGGCGGATCACCACCCCAGAGTTGCTCGCGTGCTCGATCTTCGCGATCACCGCGCTGATGTGGATCACCCACGGCTGGATCGAGGACGCCCTCGGACTCCCCCGGATCGACGACGCGACGATCGCGATCGGCGGGGCGCTCTTGATGTTCGCACTCCCCACCGATCGCTCCCTGCAGACCCGCGTGCTCTCGTGGAAGCACGCCGAGCGGATCCCCTGGGGGATTCTCATCCTCTTCGGCGGCGGGCTCGCCCTCGCCCAGGGCGTCACCCGCACCGGGCTCGACGCGTGGATCGGCGCCCAGATCGGCGGCGCGGGCAACCCGGGCGAGCTGCCGCTGGTCGGCGGCGTGACCACCCTCGTCGTTTTCCTCACCGAGATCACCTCCAACACCGCGACGACGAGCACGATGCTCCCGGTGCTCGCCGCCGTCGCCGAGGGGCTGCACATCGATCCGACGCTGCTGCTGATCGCCACCGCGGTCTCCGCGTCGTGCGCTTTCATGCTCCCGGTCGCCACCCCTCCCAACGCGATTGTGTTCTCGTCCGGACGCATCAGCATCCGCCAGATGGCGATCGCGGGATTCGGGCTCAACCTTGTCTGCATCGCGGTGATCACGCTGATGGTCTGGGGTCTGGCCCCGCGTTTACTCGATCTACCCCCGGCGGTGCCGCAGCAATCGGCGACCAGCCAGACCACCGAATAAGCACCATCTGTGTGCTTTTCGGACCCAGCAGCTCCAACGATGTCTTCCCAATCAATACAGGACGCCAAGCCGATCGGATGATGGGTGCGCACGGTTATTGGGCGGAGCGATCCGGTCGATCTCCGCTGCATGAACCACGCACTGAACCGGTTGCTCACGCTCGTCTGGATCCTCGCGCTCGGGATGCCGAGTTCGCTCGCCTCTGCACAGGGTTCTGATCCGTCGACGCCCGGGCTCCGCGCCTATTGGAACACGAACACCAACGGCGCCGAGAACCTCGGGCAGATCGACTGGGCGTACTACGACCTCCTCACCATCATCGACAATGTTGACTTCGCGAACACAACGGACACCTGGTCGCCCGATCTCCCGGACGACCACTTCGGCGTGCGCATCGTCGGGCAGATCGATATCCCCGCCGACGGCATTTGGTCCTTCCGGCTCGGCGCCGACGACGGGATGCAGCTCTGGATCGATGGCGAGCTGATCGTTAACGACCCGGGGCTCCATTCGTACCGCTCCAAGACCGGGATCAAATCACTCACCCCGGGCAAGCACGACATCGAGATCCATTTCTGGGACCGCACGATCCACGCCGGGCTCCAGCTCTACTGGGAGGGCCCGACCATCGCGAGCGAGGAGATCGTCCCCGCGTCCGCGTTCTCCCACACCGCCGCCGAGCCCATCTACGACGCGGGCGGCGACGGGCTCTGGGCCTACTGGTTCGACCACGCCCGGCACGCGAGCAATGTCGGACAGATCGACTGGAACGACGCCGATGTCGTCACCAGCGTCCAGCGCGCCAGCTTCCGGCGGACCAACGGCGCGTTCCGGGTCGACGGGCCGACGGATTACTTCGCCGTCCGTCTCTACGGCATCATCAACATGCCCGACGCGGGCGTCTGGGATTTCCAGCTCGGATCCGACCAGTCCGCCGTCCTCCTGATCGACGGCGAGACCGTGATCGCGGACCCGGACAGCCACTCATTCCGCTGGCGGAGCGGGTCCATCGACCTGGCCGCGGGTGATCACACCTTCGAGGTCCGCTACTGGGACGGGTGGTCCGACGCCGGACTAACGGTGAGCTGGCAGGGACCCAACGACGAGATCCTCCAAGTCATCCCGTCCAGTGCCTTCCGCCCCGGCGACGGCGCACCCAACCCCACCTCTTCCGGCGGGTTGAGGGCGTACCGCTACGACAGCGTACGCGAAGCGTCCAATGTTGGCGGCGTCGACTGGGTAAACCATGACTCCACCGAGACTGTCCAGAATGTCTACTGGCCGATCACCACCGGCGCGTTCTTCACCAACGGACCGACCGATTACCACGCCGTGCGCCTCGTCGGGAAGATCAACTTCCCCCGGGCGGGTGAGTGGACCATCGGGCTCGGGTCCGACCAATCCGCAAGGCTCTACCTCGGCGGGCAGGTCGCGATCGACGACACTTCCTCGCACTCGTATCGCTGGAGATACGGCACGGGCCCCGCGCCCGAGGGCGAGATGGACTTCGAGCTCCGCTACTGGGAGGGCTGGTCCGACGCCGGGCTCGTGCTCACCTGGAAAGGACCCGGCGACGAGTTCGAGCAGGTGATCCCCGCCAGCGCCCTGTCCATCAACGAGACCGACCCGCCGCTCGGGACCGGTGGCGAGGGGCTGCGCGTGTACTGGGTCGACAACGCACGCCACGCCTCCAAGGTCGGGCACATCGACTGGCAGAACTACGACCGGGTGACCTATGAAGCCAACATCGCGTGGGGTCTTACAACCGGCGCGTTCCCGGGCACCACGATCACCACCGACGAGGGATCCTCAACATCCTTCGGCGGACTAAAAACCGATTACTTCGGGCTCCGCGCGGTCGGGCTGATCGATATCCCGTCCGATGGCGAATGGACCTTCAAGCTCGGTTCCGACCAGTCCGCGCAGCTGTTTATCGATGGGCAGATGCTCATCAACGACGACGAGAGCCACAGCTACCACTGGCGGAGCGGGACGGTCGAGCTCGAAGCCGGCGAGCACGCGTTCGAGGTCCGCTACTGGGAGGGCTGGTCCGACGCCGGGCTGAGCGTCACCTGGATCCCGCCCGGCGGCGTCGAGACCGTGATCCCCGCCAGCGCGTTCTCCCACGCGAGTGTGGAGACCGATTATGACTCGGGCGGCGGCGGGCTGCGGGCGTACTGGGCCACCAACGCCCGGCACGCCTCTAACGCCGGCCAGCTCGACTGGACCGAGCATGACCACGCGACCACCGTGCCCAACATCGCCTGGCGCATCGGCACAGATCCCTTCGACAACGACACCCCCAGCGACTACTACGGGCTCCGCCTGCTCGGTCAGCTCGATGTCCCCGCGACCGGATCGTGGACCTTCTCGCTCGGGTCCGACCAGAGCGCGGTCCTGCTGATCGACGGCGAGGCGGTCGTGGTCGACACCACGAGCCACTCGTACCACTGGAGAACCGGGACCGTGCAGCTCGCGCAGGGCAAGCACGACATCGAGGTACGCTATTGGGAGGGCTGGTCCGACGCTGGTCTGCACCTCGCGTGGCGGGGTCCGACCGTCGATGCCGACATCATCATCCCCCGCACCGCGTACTCGCTGATGGAGACCGAGGCACCGCTGGACACGGGCGGCGGGCTCCGCGCATACTGGACGACCAACGCCCGTCACGCGTCCAACGCCGGGCAGATCGACTACGCAGAGCACGCCACAACCTCGATCGTCGACAATGTCTCCTGGCCCGTCAGCAGCAGCGCGTTCTACCTCGACGGCCCAACCGACTACTTCGGGCTCCGACTGCTCAGCGAGCTCACCATCCCCGAATCGGGCACCTGGACCTTCAACCTCGGCTCCGACCAGTCCGCGATCCTGCTCATCGATGACGAGCCCGTCATCGTCGATACCTCCAGCCATTCGTACCACTGGCGGTCCGGCACGGTGGATCTCGATGAGGGTGCGCACAAGTTCGAGGTCCGCTACTGGGAGGGGTGGTCCGACGCCGGGCTGAATGTCACCTGGAAGTCCCCGAGCGCCTCGTTCGAGGAGATCATCCCCGCCAGCGCCTTCAACGCCTACGACCCCGAGCCCGTCTACGACAACGGGGAATCCTCGATCGTGGTGGACTGGTACACGATGGGGCGCGGTATCGGGCTGTCTCTTCTTGACACCCTGACTCCAACCAAGAGAACAACGGAACCCCGGATCAGCTGGAACATCACCAGAGACCCGTTCGTCACCGGCGTGCCCTCGGACTACTTCGCGTTCCGCGCAACCGGGCGGCTGATTGTGCCGCAATCAGGAACCTGGACCTTCGGCGTCGGGTCCGACCAATACGCCAAGCTCATCATCAACGGCGAGACCGTCGTCGATGACCAGTCCAGCCACTCCTACCACTGGCGATCGGGCACCATCAATCTGGACGCGGGCGAGTACGACCTCGAGCTCCAGTTTATGGAGGGCTGGTCCGACGCCGGCGTGTTCCTGAGCTGGACCGGGCCGGACGATCAGTTCGAGACCATCATCCCCGCAAGCGCCTTTGTTCCCAACACCCGGCGTGCACGCGTGGTGCAGTGGAAAGAGATCGGTGGCGACCACAACCGCTAGCCCGTACCATCGGGGATGCACAATGCCCTGATCCCGTTCGCTGTACTGGTCGCTGTTGTCTTTGCCGCCTCGTGCACCGCGCCGCGCCAGCAGACACCCAAACAGCCCGCCGTGGATCATCACAGCGCGATCCACAACCTCCACCGGCTCAACGATCGGCTGTATTCCGGCGCCGAGCCCGTAGGAGAAGCCGCGTACCAGGAACTCGCGTCGCTCGGGATCACCACTGTCATCTCGGTCGACGCGGTCGAGCCCAACAAAGCACTGGGCGACAAGCACGGTATCCGTGTCATCCACCTCCCGATCGGATACGACGGCGTACCCGAAGACCGGGGGATGGCGATCGCCAAGGCGTTGGCGACGATCGACGGACCGATCTTTATCAACTGCCACCACGGCAAGCACCGCGCGCCCACGGCCCTCGCGGTCGGTGCCGTCTGCGCGGGCGAGATCACAAACGAGCAAGCCGAGGCCTACCTCACGCTCGCGGGCACCTCGCCAAAGTATCCCGGATTGTGGGACTCGGTCAGGAGAGCCCAGACCCTCGATCACGCCGCGCTCGTTGCGTACGACACGCAGCTCCCAGAGGCCATGCCCGTCGGCGATTTCGTCGACGCGATGGGCGAGCTCGATCGGCTCGCGGACACAATCAAGGATCTCGCGGCCGAAGACTTCGCGATCCCCGCGGCCCACCCGGACATCGTCCCCGCCGCGATCGCGGGGCAGATGCACAACATCCTGCGCGCCCTCGAAGACGACCCGTACACCAAAGAGCAGGACGACGCGTTCCGCGCGATCCTGATCCGCGCGATCGTCGCGGCATCTGAAGCAGAAGAACTCATCAAAGCCGACGACGCACAGGGCGCCCGTGAGGCCCTCGGGCAGCTGAAAGACTCATGCTCGGACTGCCACAACGCGGATCGCGATAACCCATATTAATCAGTCTCGACCGCGCCGACCTCGAAGATATCTCGCACGCCTATGCCTGTGTACAACCTCGCCGCCGCCGCGAGGTGGTTTGGCGCATGAACGAGTAGATCCATAAGCATCTCATCGATTTCCTCAAACGAGAACGAGTCTGGGTCTTCGCAGAACGCCCACAGCCGTATCAAATCATTTGACCAATCCGTCATGTGGAAAGCCACATCGTGAGCTGTTTCCTCTCCGAGACCCTGTTCGAGACACGATTTCTCAAGTCGTCTCTGAACCGCGATCGGATCGATCCGTTTTTTTTCGTGGTCCATGGCGGGCGAGCTCTCCTCAAAGGTTCATCAGCACCTTGATGCCCTCGCCGGACATCATCGTCTTGAACGCTTGCTCGAAGTCCTCGATCGGGAACTCGTGGGTGATGATGTCGTCGAGCTCCAAGCGCCCGGAGAGCAGGAGCTTCTCCATCTGGTACCAGGTGTCCCACATCTTGCGCCCGTTGATGCCGAGGACCGTGCAGCCCTTGAAGATGATGTGCGCGTTGAAGTCGAAGTCGACGGTGCGGGCGGGGAGCCCGAGCAGCGCCGCGGTGCCGCCGTTGCGCAGCGCCCGGAACCCCTGGTCCATCGCCGCCGGTGCACCGGACATCTCCAGCAGTACATCGACGCCCTCGTAGGTGTCCGCGCGGACCTGCTTGATCCACGACGAGTCCCGCGCATCGAACGCCTCTGTCGCCCCGAGCTTCTTGGCGAGTTCCAGCCTTGGCGGGTTGATGTCCGTGCAGTAGATCCGCGCAGCCCCCGCCGCTTTCGCAACAGTCACCGCCATCAGCCCGATGATCCCGACCCCCGAGATCAGCACGGTCTTCGCGCTCACGCCCGCCGCCATCACGGTGTGCACCGCGTTGCCCAAGGGGTCGAGGATCGCCGCGTACTTGTCGTCGATATCGGGATGGACGGGCCAGACATTGCTCTCGGGCACGACGATGTAGTCCGCGAAGCACCCGTCGCGGTCGATGCCAAAGATCGAGGTATCGCTCGCGATGTGCGCGTTGCCGGTGCGTGAGTTGTAATCAACGCCCGCCGTCATGTGCCCCTCGGCGCTGACACGCTGCCCGGGCTCGTACTGCGTGACGGCGGAACCCACGGCGTCGATGTGCCCAACAAACTCGTGCCCGGTGATGATCCCGACGGGGATGCGGTTGGCGGACCAGTCGTCCCATTCCCAGATGTGCCGGTCCGTGCCGCAGATACCGACTTTCTTGACCCGGATCCGCACCTCGCGTGGCCCGGGTGTGGGGATGGGCCGGTCGTCCGAGAAAGCGAGCCCCTCGCCGGCGTGGTGCTTGATGAGCCCCCGCATGGTTCCCCCGTTGGTGGTGTTTATGGGCGATCGGTCGGTGGTGGTCTGGGTCATGGACGCTCCAAAGCAGAGGCGCGGGTGCAATCGCGGGGATCTCCCGCCGTTGGGTATTGTCCGTCGTGCCCGTGCGCCGATCAACCGGATCCATGGCTCTCGCGGACAAAGACCGCGGATTCCCCGGAACCATCCGCCTCGCATCCTTCTATACTCATCGCGGAGAATCTGTCGACCCCATGCCCAAAGCCGCCCTCGCCAACCAGTCCTTCTTCTATGTCGCCAATAAATCGACCGGCGGCAAGTCGATGGGTCTGAAGACCGCCCGCTCCAAACGGGCCCTCGCCGAGGCGCTGCGGCGCGAGAAGAAGATCCTCGTCCGCACCTGGCAGCTCCCCGCGTGGGCGACCACCGAGCCCGAGCTCAACCTCAAGGGGCATGCGCGGTTCGATGCCCAGCTCGCCCAGCTCCTCTCGCGGGGCGTCACCCTCACCGAGGCACTCGAGGTCGCGTCCACCGTCGTCACCCCCGCCAACGAGGGGCGGATCCTGCGGATGCGGGACCTCGTCGCGTCGGGCAAGAGCTTCGCCGAATCGTGCCAGACCGTCGGCAGCTTTGATGATGTCACCGTCTCCGTGTACCGGGCGGCCGAGAAAACGGGCGACCTCCCCGGCGCGTGCGCACAGCTCGCCCACTCCGCGAACCGCCAGCTCGAGGTCGCGGGCAAAGCCGCGACGCTCATGATCTACCCCGCGATTGTGCTCTGTATCGCGCTGATCGCGTCGATCATCATGCTCGCGTTCGTCATCCCCACGATCGGCAACTCGTTCGCCGAGTCGGGGGTGAGCGTCCCCGTGTTCACCAAGATCCTCGTCAGCGCCGGGAACTTCCTCCGCGGCAACTGGATCCCGTTCAGCATCGGCGCCGTCGTCCTTCTCATCGTCGCGGTGCTCTTCCGCAGCGGGCTGTTCCGCCTCGGGCTCAAGGTCACACGCAACATGCCCTTCGTCCGCGATGTGGTCATGCACCAGGAGCTCACCCGCTTCTTCGCGGTGATGGGCTCGATGACCAAGTCAGGCATCCCCCTGACCGACGCGCTCGGCGTCAGCTCCTCCGTCATCGGGCACCCCAAGCTCAACAAGGACCTCCATCGGATGCGGACCAAGCTCGTCGAGGGCGGGATGTTCCGCACGCTGATCGAGCGGGTCGAGTCCCTCCCGCTCGCGACGCGGAGGCTGCTGATCGCGGCGGACCAGTCGGGCGACCTCGAATCCGCGTTCGACGCCCTCGCCAAGGACCACGCCAACGAGACCGACAAACGGACCGAGCGACTGATGGCGGTGCTCGAGCCGATGCTGATTGTGATTCTGTTTGTGATCGTGGGCACAATGATCCTGTCGATCATGCTGCCGCTGATGAATCTGACGAACTCGATCGCCTAACAAACCGTAGATAAAGAGCACGATAGAAAAGACTTGCAACACCGACGCCCAGCACGCGTTGAGCCCATACGAGCCCAAAGGAGCCCCGAAATGCAGACCCACAGACAGAACCGAACACACCTGAACGCCGCCCGCCCGGGTTTCTCGCTCATCGAGCTCACGGCGGTGCTCGTGATCCTCGGGATCCTGATGGCCGGCGCCGCCGTCGCGGTCCCCGCGCAGGTCAAGAGAGCACGCATCAAGACGACGAAGACCTCGATGCAGACGATCAAGACCCAGATCAACACCTACATGGTCGAGAACGCGGGCGACGCGCCCGAGACGCTGCTCGTGCTGATCCCTTCGTTCATGGAGGAAGGCTCCGAGATCGACGCGTTCAAGGTCCCCTACTACTACCGCCCCACACCGGGTGTCGGGCTTGCGCACCCCTACGAGCTCACGAGCGCCGGCCCGGACAAGGAGTTCGGCACCGAGGACGACATCAGCGTCTGGAACATGCGCACCGAGTAGAGCATTCTCATGAAGGGCCGCCGTCACCATCCGCACCTGATCGCCCGGCGCGAGCATCGCCGGGGCATGACCCTGATCGAGGTTATCCTCGCCGTCGTGCTGCTTGGGATGGTCGGCGCGACGCTCGCGAGCGCCGCGGGGTTTATGGGCAGCATGCAGCGCCGGCTCGAGCAGAACCTCGGCGCCGCGGAGCTCGCGAATCGCTTGATGCTCCAGTTCATCGACGACCGCGAGTCGCTGCCCTCGCAGGCGCTGCCGATCGAGTACGACCGCGACCGGTTCCGCTGGACGCTCGAGGAGCGCCCGGTGACTTTCAATGTCGAATCCAACGCGGACGCGCAGACGAGCTCGTCGACCGCCGTGGGCTCGGGGGCGAGCCTCTCGCGGATCAAGATGGTGACCATCCGCGTCTGGCTCGGCGCCGATTCCGGCGGCTCACGCGCCTTCGAGCAAGGGATCCCCAACGCGACGATCACGCGATTGATCGACCCGCTCGCGTTCTCCAACCCGGACTCGCTGGAGACGCTGCTGAACCAGCCCGGCGGGATCGAGCGACTGCTGCAGCAGTTCATCGATTCGCAGGGGGGCGGCTGATATGCGTTCACGGCCGAGCCATGCCCGCGGGTTCACGCTGATCGAAACGGTTGTCGCGTCCTCGATCGGCGCGATCGTCCTCGTGGGGTGCTTCGCGGTCTTCGCGGCTTCGAGCCGGATGGATCGGGCGTTCAACGATCGCTTCGAGCGTGCCGCGGACCTCAATGTCGCCCAGCTGACCATGCGCCGCGCGATGATGGCGCTGCAGATGGAGGAGAACCAGTCCACGCGTGTCACCTCCCAGGGGGAGAACACGGAGGATCTGGGCCCCGAGCCCCGCGATCGGATGATCCTCGAGCTCGATCCGGGAACGCAGGCGGATAAGTCCGGATGGATCCCGCAGCGGTTTGAGGTCGTGCTCGCAACACCCCCGATCGCGATGAACCTCGCGCCCGTCTCCGCGGGCTGGGTGCGGATGCTGCAGACGGAGGACTCGCTGGACTTCTCCTCTCCCGATGGCTCGGGGGGGGCGATGCGGAGCGTGTTCGAGCTCCGCAGAACCAACGAACGCGAGGGCGTGATGCTCCAGACCGGGCTGATCGACTCACAGATGTACGAATCCATGACCGGCGAGCAGCCCGCGTTCGGCGAGCGGGGCTCCGGGGCCGATGAGCCCGCCGAGGGATGGACCCTGTGGTGGCGTCCGATCCTCCGCGCCGAGGCGTCGGCGCTCGAGTATGGCGCGGTGCCCTACGCGGACAACCAGGGAACAACCGAGGAGATCCGCACACGCCTTGCGAGCGCCGTGCCTGTTGCGCGGGGGATCGATCGCTGCCGGTGGCAGCTCTTCAAGGGCGACGAGATGATCGATCTCTACAGCGGGAAGACGATGACGGACCTGCCCGCATACGCGGTGTTCGAGCTGCAGATGCTCAGCGGGCAGTACGCGACCTGGATGTTCGAGGTCGACTGGGTGCTCGGGGATGATCCCAACGCCGGGACGGACGATTCCGCGGATCCCAACAACGACGGGGAAGACCCCGGCAACGGCAACGGTGGACCTGGGAACAACAACGGTAACGGCAATGGCAACGGACGCCCGGGCGGGCAGCTCGATCGCCCGCAGAATCAGAACTTCAACCTTGATGGGCGGGAGGACTGATGCTGACTGGATCAAGAGCATCCCGACGCGCCTTTGCGCTGCCGATGGTGGTGCTGGTGATGGTCGTGGTCGGGCTGACGATCTCGGTCTCGCTCTCGCGGTTCAGCGCCCAGACGAAGATCGTTCAGCGTCAGATCCGCGCCTACCACGAGCACCACGCCGGGCGGGGGCTGCAGGAAGCGATCGGGGCGTGGCTCCGGCAGCAGAACGGGCGGGACCTGTTCGATGTGCTCGACCCGAACACCGGGCACGCGATGGACATCGAGCTCGACGACGGCTCGATCGTCTCCGTGTACCTCCGCGACGGGCAGGGCACGGCGTTGAGCAACCTCACGGGACGGACCGACGCGGAGATCAGCGACGGGGCGGCGGTGCTCCGTCAGCTCGCGCTCAATGTCTCGCAGAAACAATACATGGATATGACCCGAGCGTTCGGGCCGATCGCGATCAGCGCATCGAGCGCCGACGAACTGCTCATCATCAACGCATGCAACGCGATCATGGACGGCAACGGCGGCACGCTCGCCGACGGGATCCTGGAGACCCGCCAGCAGAATGGTCGGCTCACGCGGGTGGATATGACGACCATCGCGACGAATGCCGGGATCAGCAGCGAGCAGCGTGCGATGGTCCAGCGTTTGTTCGCGACCGATATCGAGCTCTGGGCCGTGGTTGTTGAGGTCCGGGCGGGCTCGGGGGCGATGCGGGGTCGTCTGGTGTCCCGCTACGGGGGGATCACACGGATCCGGCTCAACTCTGGACGGCGGAACAACAGCAATCTGATGGAGCTCGGTGCGTTCCTCACCTGGAAGGACCTCGGGGTTCAAGCTTCGGACCCCGATATCGCCGATCTGTACTAGAATCCAACCAGTAAGCCGCCGCTCGCGGCGCTATGGTTGAGAGCAACCCAACGAGGAACCCGCTATGTCGTCCACCATGACCCGAACCAAAGCCAAGCACTGGACCCTCGCTGCCCAGGGTGCGGCCGCCGTTCTGCTCGTCGCGGGCGTCGCGTTAGGGGTGACCGGGCTGCCCGAACAATCGCTGCCCACCGTGGGTGCTGTTGAGGAGGTCAGCGGATCCGCCAATGGCGGTGTCAAGCTGGAGTCCAAGGAGCCCGTCCGGGCTGCTCGCGTTGAGGTCGGCTCGCTCGCGGAGCGACTGGGCATGGTCGACAATGCGCCGGCGATTCCCGAGGCCGAGGTCGCAGTCGAGACCGTTGAGACCCCGACCACCGAGGAAAGCAACAGCGAGAACGGGGAGATCCCCAAGCGACTGCGGTTTATCGGGTATGTCGCGGAAGGCAGCACGCACGCGGCGTTCGTGCGTCTGGACGGTGTGCAGCGCATCGTCCGCGAGGGCGGCGTCATCCAATCCCACGACGAGAATCTCAGCGATCTGACGATCAAGACAATCCGCCCCAAGTTCATCATTGCCAGCGACGAACGGGGTGAAGCTCGCGTGCTGCTCGGGACACGCACCGGGCAGACAATCACGATGGCGAACGGGAACGAGATCACACCCGCGACGGTCGCGCCCGACGCCGCGAATAACTATGACGAGCGTCTGCTCGGTGACCCGAGCCGGGTGCCTCAGCGTGAGCTGGATCGTCGTCGTCGGACTCTGGATCGTGCACTCCGCGGCGAGCAATCGCGATCTGAGGAAGCGAGACTCAAGGAACCACCGGTCCAGAAGACGGTGAATCTGCGGACAGCGCCGACACGCGAACGCCGTGAGGACGACTGACCAAGCCACCCAAGACCTCTCTGATCATCCACCCGAAGACACACCCGAACCCACGGCGGCCCCATTGACCCAACGCGTTTGCTATCTCCAGAGAGCCGATCGAGGCGGTCGCGTCGCGGGCGTGTCGCTGGTCGGTGCACACACGCGGGATACTTGGGAGGCCGGGGCGCTCGGTGATACCGAGGTCGCGCTCGGTACGATCCGGGACGCGGCGGCGTGGATCAAGGAGCGTCTGCTCGCGGGGAGCGAGAAGACACGCAGGATCGGGACACTCTGTCTGGACACGGACGGCGCGGTGTGCTCGTGGGTCAAACCCGAGGACGCGGATCCGGATCTGCTCCGCGCGAGCGTCGAGCAGGCCGGGGAGATCGACCATGACGACTTTGACGCGCCGGAGGCAACGGGCGCGTCCGAGCGGTTCCCGGATCTGCCGCTGGAGGTCGCGTACGAGCCGCTGCGTGAGTCCCCCACTTCCGTGGGCGCGCGGACGGCGGTGATCGCGACGCCGGACATCCCGGCCCGGCTGCTGATCGACCAGCTCGACGCGATCGGGATCCGCATCGATTCGATCACAACGCTCTGGCACGCGGTCGCGCTCGCGTGGGACCCGGGAGCTCGTGCATCGGGGCTGAAGGATTCCCAGCGGATCGTGGCATCCAGCTCGCCGGTCACGGCGTGCGTCGTGGCGGATTCGGACAAGGGGCTTCTGGTCTGG
Organism: Phycisphaerales bacterium; assembly: GCA_020427745.1. GTDB lineage: Bacteria > Planctomycetota > Phycisphaerae > Phycisphaerales > UBA1924 > UBA1924. The sequence continues at coordinate 14,800 of JAGQOC010000115.1, forward strand.
TCTTGGTCGCAGGCGGGAACACTCATCGCGTGTGGGAGCGTCCGGCTCGCGAAGATCGGCGGGACGGACCACCAGCACGCGATCGTCACCGAGCCGGGGATCGCGCGGCTCGGTGCGGACTGGCTCGGGTGGTCCTCGCAGCTCGGGGTCGCTCCCTCGCGGATCATCTTCGTCGCGCCCGGGTTTGCTCAGAGCCCGCCGCAGGAGGACAGCCCGGCGCTCGACGGCGCGGGAATCGGCAACGCGCTGGCCCGCGCGTGGCCGGGCGCATCGATCGATCTCGTCGAGCACGACGACCCGATCGGGGAGACACTCGCCCAGCTCGCTCGACGCGAGGTCGGGACATCGCTCACCGCTCTTGGTGCCCGCCCGGGGCGGGCGCACCGGTCGATGTACCGCTGGGGTGCGGCGTCGCTGATCGCGGCGTCCGTCGTCGTCGGGATCGGGGCGTGGCATTTCTTCGGACGCGCATCGGAATCGAAGAACCGGATCGCCGCCGTCGCGGTGGAGCAGCGGTCGCTGCTCGACGCGCTCGACCCAACGATCGCGTTGTCGCCGTTCCCGCTCAGCGAGGTGCAGACAAAGATCGCGGAGCTGCGTGGGTCGGCGGACCCGTTGATCCCGGCGGAGGATCGCCCGATCATGACAGAGCTGGACACGATCTCACTCGTCATCGGGGTGCCGGGGATATCGATCCAGTCGATCGTGGTCAACTCCTTCGGCGCCACGGTGATTGTCCGGTCCGATGAGATCCAGATCGCCGAGCAGCTCGGCGAATCACTCGACCAGATCGGTGGCTCGTCGCTCGAATGGCGGACCCCCAACTTTGTGCGCAAGGGCGACCAGTACGAGGCGACCTTCAAGGCGACCTGGTCCGGGCTGGGGGGCACCCCATGACGACGCTGGATCCCCAATCGCGTTTCTCGCCCGACGATCGCTACGAGCTCGCGTCCCGCGCCGAATCGCAGATGCGGAGCAATCACCCGTCGCATCTCGTGACGATCGCGGCGCTCGTGCTGCTCGTCTCCGTCGTCATCCTGGCCCTCGCGTGGCGCAACGACGCGGGGGAGCACAAGCGTCTGAGCAGCAAGGTCTATCAGCTCGAATCGATCAAGAACGAGCTGAAAACGCTCGAAACACTCCGGGCGCAGGCGTCGACGACACAGCGGAACGCGGAGTTCGACAAGATCTCGGATATGCGTTCGCGTCAGGAATCGATCGCGGCATCGGTCGGGCTCGAATCGCTCGCCGGCGTCCTCCCGAAGACCTCGAGCAACAATCTCAGCAACGCGACCAAGAACAACTACACCTACACGGTGCGCGACGAGTCGCTCGAAAATATCCTCGCTTGGGTGCAGGCATCGACCGAGCAGATCCCCGGGCTTCGCGTGTCATCGATCGACATCAAGCCGACGAACACCACATGGACGGTCCAGGTCGTCATGTACCGATACGAACGATTCGAATAGGAGTTTCCCGTGCAAACCACCGCCCCCAAAGCCCGTCTCTCGATCGCGTGTCTGCTCCTCGGCGCCCTGCTCGCGGCACCGCTCGGGTGCTCATCGACCCAGACGCGTTCGGGGTCCAAGGACGGCAAGAGCGACCCGGTGGCGGCGTACAGCGCCCGCCGACAGGCCGAGGCGCTGGAGCACATCCGCAAGGCCGAGGCCCTTGAAGCGGCGGGCAAGAACGACGAGGCGATCCTCGAGTACCGCGCGGCGCTGGAGACGAAGAACGACATGTTCGCGGCGTGGAACAACCTCGGGCATCTGCTGATGAAGAAGGAGAACTACGCCGACGCGGTCAGCGCCTTCCAGGTTGCCTCGCGTCTGCAGCCGGGCGATCCTCGCCCGGAATACAACATCGGGCTCGCGTACCAGCGGGTGGGCTGGGCGCAGGACTCGTTCCTGCACTTTGAGCTCGCGTTGGATCGCGATCCGGTGTACCTGCCCGCCCTCCGCGGAGCGGTGCGGAGCGCGGAGATGCTCGGGCAGGCGGACCAGCAGGTGCTGGATTTCATCCGCAGCGCCCAGCTCCGCGAGACCGAGGAGCAGTGGAAGACTTACTTCCAGCGCCAGCGGGTGCGGGTCGAATCGCAGCTCTCGCTGGCGCACGACTGATACCCGTCGTGTGGAAGCGATAACGCCGTGCGGACCCTCCCGGTGTTGCAGCGGGATCCGTGCATACGCCGATACTGGGGATCGTGTCCACCGAGCAACCCCAACCGATTGATCGCATTGCCGGCGAGCTCGCGCGCTGGATGTACTTCCTTGGCGGGCTGGCGCTGCTGGTCGCGGTCTTCCTGCTGCCGAGCGTGGCGGACTTGGATACAGTTAAACGGGTCCGCGACCAGGCGATCGCGACCGAGACGCACCACAGCGAGCGGGTTGCACGCTACGAGCGGTTCCTCGGGGCGTTGGAGAACGGGGACCCGGCGACGATGGAGCTGCTCGCTCAATCGCAGCTGGGGGTGGTGCCTTCTGATCGCGAGGCGTTGATTCTGCCCGGCATGCCCGGGGATCCGATGGTGTTCGAGCTGCTCGAGCCGGAGCCCGTGGTGAGTCCGAATGCCCCGCACAGGGTCTCGCGGCTTGAGCGATTGACGACCGAGCGGGTGCCTCGGGCGATCATGATCCTGATCGGGGCGATCGCGGTGCTGATGGGGATCCTGCCCCCGGCGGTCAAAAAACCGCGGATGCGGCGCGGGCGGGGTTTGCACCTAGTGTCCGGATCGTAAGATTTCGAACGCAACCCGCGATGAATCAAAGCGTTGTGTATACGATCCTTGACTATGCCCATCCCCCGTATTGCCATCGTCGGCCGCCCCAATGTCGGCAAGAGTTCGCTGCTCAATCTCATCGCCCAAGAACGCGTCGCGATCGTGGATCCCACGCCCGGGGTCACGCGTGATCGGATCTCGACGATCGCGGCGATCGACCACCCCACCCACGAGGGACCCAAGAAGCAGGTCGAGGTGATGGACACGGGGGGGTTCGGCGTGTACACCGCGGAGAACGCGAGGTACAACGAGATCGGTGAGGACCTCTCGTCATTGACCAAGGCGATCGAGTTCCAGATCGCCGAAGCGGTCTCCAACGCCGACATCATCATCTTCGCCGTGGACTGCCAGGCGGGGATCACGGCACAGGACCAGGCGATCGCGCAGATGCTCCGCGAGCAGAAGCTCGGGCGGACCACGCACGAGCAGAAGGCGGGGAAGCTCAAGCCGGTGTATGTGATGGCGACGAAGTGCGACTCGTCCAAGTGGGAGCCGCACGCGTACGAGCTCAGCGCGCTCGGGTTTGGTGTGCCGCTGATCTGCTCGTCGACGAGCAAGTACATGCGCCGCGACATGCTCGACAAGCTCTACGCGATCGTCCCGATCAACGAGGACCCGCCCGAGCCCGAGTGCGACATGAAGATCGCGATCGTCGGCAAACGCAACGCGGGCAAGAGCACGCTGATCAACCAGCTCGCGGGCGAGGACCGCGTAATCGTCTCGGAGATCGCGGGCACGACGCGCGACGCGGTGGATGTCAAGATCGAGATGGACGGCAAGAGCGTGGTCGCGATCGACACCGCGGGGCTGCGGCGCAAGAAGAGCTTCCAGGACCAGATCGAGTGGTACGCACTCGACCGGGCGCAGCGTGCGATCAAGCGGTGCGATGTCGTGCTGTACATGCTCGACGCGACGACGCGGATCTCGCAGGTCGACGAGCAGCTCGCCAAGCTGATCGTGGATTCATTCAAGCCGGTCGTGATCGTGGTCAACAAGTGGGACGAGGCGAAGGACGCGTCCGACGAGAAGGGACGCCCGGTCACGCCTCAGCGCTACGAGGAGTACATCCGCAAGGAGCTCAAGGGGCTCAAGTTCGCACCGATCGCGATCATGAGCGCGAAGACGGGGCTCAATGTCTCCGAGACGATCAGGCTCGCGTTCGAGATGCTCGAGCAGGCACAGACGCGATTGAGCACCGGGCAGCTCAACCGGGCGATCAAATCGATCCTGGAGGTCCGCGGCCCGAGCAACAAGCTCGGGCTGGAGGCGAAGGTGTACTTCGCGTCGCAGGTGCGGACCGAGCCGCCGACGCTGGTGCTCGTCGTTAACAATCCGGATCTGTTCACGCACAACTACGAGCGGTTCCTGATGAACCGGCTGCGTGAGGTGATGCCGTTCAGCGAGGTCCCGATCCGCTTGATCCTGCGCGCTCGATCACGCGTCGAGAAGCGTCTCCGCGGCACGAGCGGCAAGGGCGATCTGTACTCGCCCGACCCCACCACCGGCAAGTTCGACACGGAGCTGGAGATCGAGAACATCGATCGCGACGCGCTGCTGACTGACATGCCCGACGACGCGGCGTTGTACTTCGACGACTGATCGCACAAGACCTCATCGAAAAAATCCCCGGCATCCCGGGGCTTTTTTGCTGAGATCACAGTCACTCAATCCGCTGGGGTGGATCTCGGCGTCGGGTCATCATGGTCGACGACCTTACCCAGTGCGCTCGGGAGATCGATCCCGGCTTGCTTGGCGAGTTCGTGGACCTGTGGCAGCGATCCGATCATGCCGCTGAGGAAGTCGGCGGTCGCGTTCTTGCCGTCCTTGCCGCCGGTCCCGGAATCCCAGACGGTGATCTTGTCGATCTTGAGGTTCTGGATCGCCTTGACCTGCTGGGCGATGAGCTCGGGGAGCTGCTCGATCATGAGCAGCGTCGGCGCGACCTGCGGGTTCTCGGCGCACGCGGCGATGAGTCGCTGATACCCCTCGGCCTTGGCTTCGAGGACCTGCTGGATACCCTTGGCCTCGGCTTCGTAGCGGGCGAGCGTGGCGTCCGCATCGCCTCGCGCCTCGCGTCGGCTTCTTTCTGCACGGGCCTCGGCGTCGATCTCGATGCGTTTCTTCTCGATCTCCTGCGG
>JAGQOC010000116.1 GCA_020427745.1 Phycisphaerales bacterium
GGCTCCGCCATGATCGGTGGCAACCTCAGCGGCACCTCCAACTACGCCGTCCAGGGGGTCACCTCCTCCACCGGTGACGGGCTCGTCGTCGGCGGAAACCTCGGCGGCGGATTCAACTACCAGATCAACAACGGCGGCAACCTCCGCATCAGCGGCTCCGTCTTCGGAACCGCAAACCTCAACGGCGGCGGCTCCACCATCAGCGATCCCTCCGTCAGCACCATGGTCAACAACGCCATGACCCAAGCAGAGGGGCTCAGCGCCTTCTTCGCGGGCTTCGGCGCCACGGGCTCCGTCGACGGCGCGGGCAACATGAACGCCTCGACCACCACCGTCAACGGGCAGCAGGTCGCGTTCTACTCCATGACCCAAGCCGACATCAACGGGCTCGGCCAGCTCAACCTCAACATGGGCGGCGCGGACACCGTCGTCATCAACTTCGACGCCTCCGCCTCCGGCGGCACCGCGAACTTCAACGCGCCCCCGAACCTCATCGGGGGGTTCAACCAGACCAACTCATCCCACATCGTCTGGAACTTCCTCAACACCACCGCCCTGAACATCAACAACTCGTTCAACGGCATGATCCTCGCCACCGACGCCGACCTCGCCCTGACCGGCGGCGGCATCAACGGCTCCGTCTTCGTCGACAACATCTCCATCATGAACGCCGAGATCCGTCGATCCACCTACACCGGTGTCACCCCCGCACCGGGCACGCTCGGCGCACTCACCCTCGCCGGCCTCATCGCCTCGCGCCGCCGACGCGCCGCCTGAATAACCCACGCGATCAATCCGAACACTCCAGCCCCCGCTTGGTCGGGGGTTTTTTTATCGCAAATCACCCGGGCAAAATCCCTAGAATGCAGGGATGACCACGCCGCTGCCCCCATACCAGAGCAATACCCAGGCCCAGTCCTACCAGTTCAGCGCCGGCGGCTGGGTCGCCCGCGTGCTCGGGCTCATCCTCCTCCTCGGGCTGATCGCGATCGGGCTCGTCGTCGGCTTCATCGTCGCCGTCCCGCTGATCGCGCTCGCGATCGTCCTCTACATCTACATCCGCATCCGCCTCTTCTTCAAACGCGCCCACGACCCCAACGGCCCGCTCGACGGCCGACACAATGTCAAGGTCATCGACCGCAATGAGTGACAGGCGCCCCCATCCTGCCTGCCCCCACTGTTTTTACAGCTTCGCCGGTCATCAACCGGACGGACAAGGCCGGGCAACATGCCCGGAGTGCGGCGCATACACCGCCCCCATCGACGCCGCCAACAGCGGCGTGCTCGACCGCAGCACCGAACGACAACGACTCAAAGACCTCCTCCTCGCCCTGCTCGGCGTAGTCATCTTTCTCGCTCTCGGAGGGGCTGCCCTCTTGCTCAGCGAATACCTCCTGTAAACCCGATGCCCGAACACCCACCCCATCCCGTCTGCTCCCAGTGCAACTACGACCTCTCCGGCATCACCCCCGACGAGAACGGATACCTTATCTGCCCGGAGTGCGGCAACGACGATCAAAGTCTGCATATCGAAGTTGAGAATCGCAGCTTTATCCTCCATCATGCTGCAGTATGGCTGCTCGCAGTCCCGATCACACACGCGTCAATCTGCTGGTTCCTGCTGCTCCTCGCACATGAAAATCTAATTGCGCCCGCCGTCTTCTCGTTGCTATTTCACCTGCTCTTTGTTACCGCCCGTTCGATATACATCCTGTTCTATGAACACCAACTACGCGACCCCAAACGCTTGGGATCCGCGTACTACCGATTCACCCCGTCACTTGGAAAGATTCAACTCCTCATCAGCGTCTGCTGGCTGCTCTCCAGTGGAGCACTCGCCGCCTCACTCGTTCCGTGGATTCTGCTCGCAATCTCCCTCACATGAAACGCACTGCCGTTCCCCATCCCGTCTGCTCCCAGTGCAACTACGACCTCTCCGGCATCACCCCCGACGAGAACGGGCACCTCACCTGCCCCGAGTGCGGCGTCCGCCTCCGACCGATGGACCCCGAGCTTGTATTCACCAAGGAAAAACTCCACGCCTTCTACTTCACCAGACTCCTCCTCCCCAGCGCGATCCCCGCGTTGCTCGTCCTTCTCCTCTCCATCTTCACCCCTGTCGGCGCCTTCATCGGGTGCTTCCTGCTTCCCATCGGTGGCATCATCGCGTTCTTTGCCTGGTTAGAAGTCGCATCCACCGCCACCTTTCGCGCACGCCCCCACCCCCGCCCCCTCCCGCTCTGGAGCATCCCGCTGCTCGGGCTGCTGTATCTGCTCCCGTTCTTCGTGCTCACCATCGGATCGTTGATGCTTGCGAACTCCATCTGGTAAACCTGAGCCCATGCCGACCGCCAACACCCCAACCTGCCCCAGCTGTGGCTACGACATGACCGGCGTGCCACTCGACGAGCACAACAAAGCCCACTCCCCGAGTGCGGTGCCTATGACCATCCTCCACTTTTAAACGGTCTCCGCGTCAGCCAACAAAGACACCGCCGTGCGCTCGCGAATCAGTACCTTGTGCTGCTCGCGATTGTGATCGGAGGCCCAATCCTGATCGTCATCGGCTCGATCATGCTGGTTGCAATCTTTGGCAACTAGACAAACCGCTCGCGCAGCTTCTTCCCGACCTCGCCGGGTTTGCCGTCCCCCACTTCTTCCGCCTCGATCCGCACGACAGGCAGCACACGCCAGCTCGAGTTCGTAAGAAGCACCTCGTCCGCGCCCAGCAGGTCGTCGATCGTCATCATCCGCTTCGTGACCTTGATGCCCATCTCTTCGGCGTACCCGATCAACTTCAGCCGCGTGATCCCCGGCAGCACCGGGCTCGGCAGCGTGATCTTCCCCTCCACCGGCGTCTCCTCGCCCTGCGCGATCGGTGTGATCAGCTCGCCGTCCTTGACCACAAACAGGTTCGACACGCACCCACCACAGAGGTGGTTGCTCACCTGGAACACGATCGCCTCGCCCGCACCCTTCGCCGCGGCGTCCTGCAGCTCGCGCAGACGCCACCAGTAGTTCAGCGTCTTGTGCCCCGCCGTTGGGTCCAGCGGGTTCGCGCGTGCCGCGGCGAGGGTCGCTGTGATGCCGTTGATGAACATCTCATCGGGGTACTGCGTCGCCGGCTGCGCGTGGATCATCACCGTCGGGCGGTGATTGCTCCGCCCCGTGCTCGCGAGCATATTCAGATCGCCACCCGTGATCGTCAGACGCACACGAGCGTGCGCATAGCGTGCTTCTCTCACGGTCTGCACGATCGCGTCACCCAGCGGCCCCGTCTTGATCTCGTCGCTGAGCCCCAGCCTAGCCGCCGACGCCTGGATGCGATCGAGGTGGTCGTCCATGTACTCGACCACAACGCCGTCCTCGGTGGTCAGGGCGCTCATGGTCTCGAAGAGCCCGACCCCGTGCTGAACCGAGGCGTCAAACGCGGAGACCCGCGCGTCCGCCCGATCCATGAACTGCCCATCGAGAAACACCGTGCGCCGCGGCTCCGTGTCGTTTATTTCACGCCCGTCCGGGCTGGTCGCTTCGCTCATGGGCAAGGGTAGCGCGGAGAGCAAAAACAGGCGCAAAAAAAGGCCGGACGGAGAGGGGACATTCTCCGTCCGGCGCGGGTTGTCGTCGGTCATCCACCCCGACGACAACGGGTCCCGGATCGTTCTGGCCGCCGTCTCTCCCCAGGCAGCGGCCCGATCCGAAGACAAGCATCCTC
>JAGQOC010000117.1 GCA_020427745.1 Phycisphaerales bacterium
AACCCCGGTGGCCGCCCGGTGCATATCTCGAGCCCTGAGGATCGGAAAAAGGTGCCCGAGGTCAAGGAGTTCTTCATTGATACCGGGATGACCGTGTCGCAGGTGAACAAGACCTTCCAGATCGGTGACTACATCGTGATGGACGAGCCCTTCCTCGAGATCGGGAACAAGTGTGTCTCCAAGGCGCTCGACAACCGTGTCGCGTGCTGGCTCGGGATCGAGTCCGTGCGGCAGCTCGTGAAGTCCAAGAGCGGCAACACCTGCGAGATCGTTGTCGCGTTCACCACGCAGGAAGAAGTGGGGCTCCGCGGGGCGAAGACCTCATCCTTCGCGGTCCAGCCGGATTATGGTATCGGGATCGATGTGACGCTCGCGTGCGATACACCCGGGGTTCCGGCCGCGGAAGCGGTGACCACCCACGGCAAGGGCTTCGCGCTGCACATCAAGGACGGCAGCTTTATCTCCGACTACGAGATGGTCACCGAGATGGAGAAGATCGCCAAGAAGAACCGCATCCCGTACCAGCGTTCGATCCTCGCCGCGGGTGGTCAGGACGGTGCGGCGGCCCAGCAGGCGGCGGCGGGCGCCAAAGCCGTAGGCATTACGGTCGGCACACGCTATATCCACACGGTGACCGAAATGATCGACAAGAAGGACCTCAAAGCAGCATGCGATGTGCTCGCGGCGGCGATGGGTTCGCTCAAATAGAACTTGGGCCTCTGGTCATTTGTGCTGCGTTGATTTGCCCGGCAGAGATTGCTGGGAGTCTCTGCGCATGGATTACTTGTTGTATTGTGCCCATGTTGTGGTATGCTCGGTCGGTAAGGAGGCCATCATGCCGAGAAACCGCACAGCCGAGTTCATTGTTCTGGTGTTTTTGATGGGTGTGTGTTCTTCTGCGTTTGCTCAGGGTATCGAGATCCCAGAGGATCGGAGGTTGCACCCAACTGGGTACGGACCAACCAACGCTGGGCGATCCGTCGCGATCGAGGACGGCGAGGCGATCGTCGGAGCGGATCGGTACGGGGTTGTCGGTCAGAGTCTGCTCGGAGCGGTGTTCGTCTGGGATGCGCTGGAAGGCGTGCAGACTGATTTTTTGCTCGCCGCAGACGGTGAATCGCAAGATTATTTCGGGAGTTCTGTTGCAATCGGCAGCGGTGTGATCGCTGTCGGCGCACGGTCGGATTTCTTTAACGGGGCTTCGCTCTCGGGTTCGGTTCGTATCTTCGATGCGCAAACGCACGAGCTACTCGCGATCGTCGGGCCAACCTCGACGCCGAGCGGATCAGGATTTGGATGGTCGATCGCGATCGAGGGTGATTATCTTGTTGTTGGAGCGCCGTACGATCGTGTAACAACGACGACTGCTCGTGGGTCGGCATACATATTCCGTCTCTCTGAGCTCTCGAAACCCGTCAAGATACTCGCCGAAGATGGTCGGGGGGGTGATCGCTTTGGATATTCGGTCGCGATCGAAGACGGTGTGATCGCGATTGGCGCGGAGGGTCATGATCTCACGACCGAGGGCAATGGGGCCGCGTATTTGTTTGATGCTGCAACCGGGCTGCAGATTCGCAAAGTTGTTCCGGATGACTCGGAGGCCCGCGATTTTGGTAGTTCCGTGGGGATTCATAACAGTCTGCTTGCGGTGGGTGCTCCCCGCACCACTCCTTCCGACGGGAATGGATACAACGGAACGGCGTATCTGTTCGATGTTTCTACAGGGGAGCAGCTCCATCGCTTTGTTGTCCAGGATCCTGCGGATCCAGAGGTTTTCGAGCAGTTCGGTGTGTCCATTGCGATCGAAAACGATCGGCTCTTGATCGGCGCATCGCAGGATACCCAGATGGGATCAAATGCGGGCGCTGTGTATCTCTACGAACTGGGCTCGTACACACGGCTTGGGAAGCTTCTCACGAGAGACGGGGACCAATCTGATTTTCTTGGGGCCTCGATTGCGATCGAGAACGGCGTGGCGATTGTGGGGGCTCCCGGAAAACATTCTGTGTATGTCTATGACATCAACGAGATCGGGTGCCCGGCGGATCTGAACCATGACTTCGAGCATGATGTATTTGATGTGTTCGCGTACATCGAGTTGTTCCAAAGTCAGGATCCCGCCGCCGATCTCACCGGGGATGGCCAGTTCGATGTATTCGATTTCTTCACCTATGTTGACCAGTTCCTTATTGGCTGTCTTTGAACAATCGCACCATCGATTTTCAGTAGCCCCGGGGCAGATGCTTGTGGATCCGTGCTGTGGATAGGTTGAGCCCGGGGTTCGGCCTGGTTGCTTGTTCGATCGCGTCGGCACCGTATGGATCTACAGATGTACTCCTCGATGAGGCTGTCAAAACCGGCATCTGAAACACCGTCTTGCCCGTGAACGCAGGGCTTTTGCTCGAGTGGCTTCGGCTGGCCAGGGGTGGCAAGGTGGGCACAGTTTTGGCCATATGCATTATTTTGGTTGCTCCGTGGAGAACATCGCGATTGTTTGAGGACAAAGTGATAGTTTATTGATTGAAGGAACCGCGGAGTTCATTTGAGCATTGCAGGATGCTCGCTGTCGAGTTTCTCGGAAAGGGTATCAGATGAAAAACGCAAAGCTTCTTGCTGCTATCGCCGGTCTCGCGTTTGTGTGCATCGGTTCGGCCGGGCAAGACATCCAGTTTGGGGAGACACTCAAAGTCACGCCGGCGGATGGGACGCCCGGGAGCGAGTTCGGTGTTTCTGTCGCGATTGACCAAGGGGTTATGGCGGTCGGGGCGCACAATGATGATGCGAATGGTGCGGACTCTGGCTCGGTGTACCTTTACGATGCAAACACCGGTGTGCAGTTGATGAAGCTGCTCCCGGATGATGGCATGCCCGGTGCGCGGTTTGGTTGTTCCGTTGCCATTGCAGGCGGGGTTGTCGCGGTCGGGGCGGTGAGTGATGTCCACAATGGTGTTGCCTCGGGCTCCGCTTATCTGTTCGATGCGGCGAGCGGCGATCAAATCGCGAAACTCACCCCGAGTGATGGGGCGGAAGGGGATGAGTTCGGGATCTCGGTTGCGATCGAGGGGGGTGTAGTGATCGTCGGCGCCAAGCGGGACGATGATCTGGGTCTCGATTCAGGCTCGGTCTATCTCTTTGACACAACCGGTGTTCAGCTCAACAAAATCTTGGCGGACGATGGGACGACCGGCGATAACTTCGGCGGGGCGGTTGCGATCGATGGCGGGATTGTGGCGGTGGGGGCACACACGGACTGGAACGGCAATATCTTCTTTGCCGGTTCAGCGTATCTCTTTGATGCAACCACAGGTGGCCAGCTGAACAAGCTCGTTGCGAATAACCCGCAGACGAGTGATTTCTTTGGTTCGTCGATTGATATTGATAACGGACTCGTCGTGGTGGGGGCTTGGGCGAAGAGTGTGTTCTTTGATCATTCGGGGGCGGCGTATGTGTTCGATGCGGCCAGCGGATCGCAGCTCGCGTATATCGTCCCCGCAGACGGGCACGACCGTGACCACTTCGGGATATCGGTGGCGATCGATGACGGCGTGGTCGCAATCGGGGCCCATCAGGACGGGGACAACGGGTGGGTTGCCGGGTCGGCATACCTTTACGATGCGTTCACCCATACCCTGATCAGCAAGCTGCTCACGAGCGATGGCGAGGCGTTCGACTACTTCGGCACTTCCATCGCGATCGACAACGGGCTCATCGGAGCGGGAGCAATCGGGGATGCCGACAACGGCGAGGACTCGGGCTCGGTTTATCTCTTTGATGGGGTCGATGGCCCGTGTACGGTCGATTTCACCGGGGAAGGGACGATCGATCTCTTTGACCTCTTTGCGTATCTCGAGCTGTTCAATCTGGGCGATCTTGCGGCAGATTTCACGGGGGATGGGGCAATCGATGTTTTCGATGTCTTCGCGTTCCTTGACGCTTTCAACGCGGGTTGTCCCTGAATAACCATCCAGAAAATCAAAAAGCCCGGGTCCGCGTCCTTGCGGGTCCGGGCTTTGTGGTGGCTTGGGAGTGTTGATCAGGCGGCGAGGTTGGTCGCCTGCTCGATCGCGTCGACGACCATGCGGACCTGGAACGGCTTCTTGAGGAAGCCATCAAATCCGGCGGCGCGGAGCCCCTGGGCCTGCCCGTCGGTGAGCTTGCCGGACATGGCGATGAGCTTGGTCATCTGCATGGACTCGCTCGAACGGATCTGCTGAGCGACATCGCGGGGATCGCCCTCAGCGACATGGATGTCGATCAGCACGACATGCGGGCGGAAACGCTCGCACTCGAGCCCGGCGGAGAAGGCGGAGTTGGCGGCCTTGATGTCGTAGCTGGTCTGCTCGCCGAGGACCCGTGAGAGGACATCGGAGACTTCCTGGTCGGAGTCGATGACGAGGACGCGGGTGTTTCCGGTGGAGATGCCGTCCATGGGGATATGGTGGGCCTTCATGAATCGGTAGAGCTCGGGCACGGGGATGCGTCGGTCCTTGGAGCCGGGGATGCGGTAGCCCTTGAGCTGCCCGGAATCGAACCATTTGGACACGGTCCGGGGGGCGACATTGCAGATCTTGGCGACTTCGCCGGTGGTCAGGACATCTTTTTCAATCGTCATCTTCTCACCTCGGGGGTACACAGAGGGTGGATTCGGCGTAGCCGTCACACGCCGGAACTCCTGCACCATCGGAGCGATCGAGCCAGGTCTTGATGGGATTCTGGCTCCTCGGTCCGGAATCGGAGAGAATCTGGGTATTCGGACCTCCGGCGTGATCTCGGAAGAACTGTCAGGAGATTGGGCGGTGGGTTTGACACCCAGCACGGGCGTCCGATACAGTTTCCCCCTCGGAGAGCCGGAAGGGGCAACAGGTCCCCCCGGTTGTCCGTATAGGATGCCTCTGCGAGGGGCCGGAATGTGCCCCTGACCGCCACAGGAGATGATTGTGCGTCTATCGAACCGGAACATTGCCCGTCTGTCGTGCTCGTTGGTCCTGCTTTGTGGGACGGCGGGGGCGTTCTCGTCCTCCTCCGCGATGGCGGGCACCGCGAATCAGCCGGTGTCGGACCAGGAGGAGCACCAGCTCGAGCTGCTGCGTGATTTCATCCACTTCGTGAAGATCGCCCGGTACGATGTCGCCGCCGACCTCGGACGCCAGTTGCTCGATCAGGGGCTCAGCCCGATGGAGTTTGTCGACCTCGTCGAGGGCTCGCGTGAGATGGACCGCTTCGAGCAGGCGGTTGCTGCCGCGATGCGTGTCCCGGTGCTCGAGCCCGTTGCGGCCGAGATGGACTCCATGTTCCGCGATGGCAAGCTCGCTCGCGCACGCAACCCCGAGGAGATCGCCCGCAATATCGAGCTGCTCACCCAGGGGCTCCGTGCCCGCCAACTCGGACGCCAGCGGCTGATCGTTGCCGGCGAATACGCGATGCCGCAGCTCCTTGATGCGTTCCTCCAGCAGCGTGACATCGCGCTCAAGGCCCAGGTCCAGCGTCTGCTGATCGATATGGGGCGTCAGTCGATCGTTCCGCTTACCACCGCGCTCGACGGGCTGGACGGCACCCGCCAGGAGGCGGTCGTTGAGGTGCTCGGGCTGATCCCGTACCGCACCAGTCTGCCCGCGATCACCGACCTGCACGATCGGACCGGCAACGGCGCGGTCCGCGAGGCGTGCAAGCGAGCGATCGCCCGTTTGGGCGGAGATGTCAACGAGAGCGTTTCGGAGATGTACACCGTTCTCGCCGATTCGTACTACTCCGAGCCCGCGGAGCTGACCAGCTTCCCCGATGAGGAGTACCAGCTCCTCTGGCACTTCGACAACGGGCTGGGGCTGGTCATGACCCCGATCCTGACCCCGGTGTTCCACGAAGCGATGGCGATGAAGACGGCGGAGCGTTCGCTCTCGATCGATCCGGACAACGCCGAGACGCTCGGGCTCTGGGTCGCGTCCAACTACTCGCGGGCGCTCGATACACCGGACGGATACGAGAACCCCGCGTATCCCAGCACGCGACGCGGAGCGCCGTACTACGGCATCGCGGCGGGCTCGGATATCGCACAGCTCGTGCTCCGGCGTGCGATCGATACACGCGATACCCCGCTCGCACGCAACGCGATCGACGCGATCGCCGAGACCGCGGGCTCGCGGACACTCTGGGGTGAATCGGTCGGCGAGCGTTACCCGATGCTCGAGGCACTGAGCTACCCGAACCGGCGTGTGCAGTACGAGGCAGCTCTCGCGCTCGGCAAGGCGCAGCCCAAGGATTCCTTCACGAGCTCCGAACGGGTCATCCCGCTGCTCGCCAGCGCGGTGCGTGACGCTTCGGTGATCAACGCGATTGTCCTCACCGGGACCGATCGCGAAAAATACGAGCAGTACCGCGGGCTCCTTGAAACGCAGGGATACACCGTTTTGCCCCCCTCCGAGAACGGGTTCGACGATCTGCAGGCGACCATCACCGACTCGCCCGCGATCGACCTGATCGTCACCTCGATGGACTACGACAGCACGCTGCTGACGATCGAGATCGCAAGAAATGATCCCAAGCTCGCGGTGGCGCCCGTGCTCGCGTTGCTGGGGCCCGATGAGGTCGAGCCCATGCGTCGTCAGTACCGCAGGGACCAGACCATCGCGGTTCGCCGCGATGCGATTAGCTCGGACGCGTTCCGCAACTCGGTCGACGATCTACTGATGGCGGCGTCGGGCGGGGTCATCTCCAGCGACGAGGCCGAGGCCTATGCGGCGCGGGCGATCGGGGTGCTGCGTGATCTGGCGATCTCGAACAACCGGGTCCTCAATGTCACCGACGCCGCGACCATCCTGATCGATGTGCTCGAGCATGTCGAGGGGCTGACGATGCTCGATGTTGCGGAGATCCTCTCCTATGTCCCGCAGGAGCGGGCGCAGTCCGCGGTTATGGACCGGGCGCTCGCGCTCGACGGGCTGGACCAGCAGGAGATGCTCGCGATCGTCGCCGATTCAGGCAAACGCTTTGGCAACGCTCTGGACCGGCGTCAGATCCGCAGGCTGATCGAGCTTGCCCAGTCCGATGACGAGCCCACCGCGACCGCCGCGGTCGCGACGATGGGGGCGCTCGATGTGCAGAACACCGATCTTGTCCCGCTGATACTCAATCACGGCGCATCGGGCTCCGAGGACCGTGTGACCAGTAAGTAGGGTTTTTACTTCTCATCATCTTGAGTGATATAAAGAGGGCCGGGTGGCCCTCTTTTTTCTGCGTCCAATAAGTGCGTGTGTGATGCAACGGTTGTCGCCCGGATGCCGGGCGAACGCCCCTACAACCGTCCCGCCCTCTGCAACCGGACTCTTCACGGGGGATTGCGCGGGGAGAGTGGGGGTGGAACTTGACCAAATCGGTTGGCAGACCGATGCATTGTTTGTGACGCTTGGGTTTGACCGGGTGCGGTGTGTTGCCGCTCCGTGATGACGGGAATCCGGGCGGCCCGTGGAACCGAGGGAGGAATGGTTCCGGGGGATCAACGGATTGCCGGCACAAGCCGGACCCGGCAGATGAGCGTGTGCTCAGTGTCGCTGAATCTTGAAGGAGTGCAAACCATGCATGCAAATCGTAACACTATGGCAAAGGGCTTTACCCTTGTCGAAATCCTGATCGTTGTCGTGATCCTCGGGATCCTTGCCGCGATCGTTGTCCCCCAGTTCACCAATGCGGCGAATGATGCCCGCAACGGGAACATCGCGACCCAGGTTTCGACCATTGAGTCGCAGCTCGAGCTCTGGGCGGCCCAGAACGATGGGTCGTACCCCGATCTCGTGACCGATGGCGAGACCTTCCAGGACCTCGTGGACGCAGGATACTTCAAGGATATCCCCACGAACCCCTACACCAACGCTTCGACGATCGTTGCGGATACCGACTTCGCCGACGCGGACTCCGGTGTCACCACTGTTGATGATGCGGACAGCACCGACGGTTGGTACTACGACGCGGAGACCGGCAACATCGCCGCGATCATCCCGTAATCCCGAGGCGTGCGCCTCAACACAAAATACCGCCGATCTCGGAAACGGGATCGGCCGTCTTTGTTCACGGGAAGGACGATCCAGATGCTCCCAAAGAAACAAAACGCGTTCACCCTCGTTGAGATCCTGATCGTTGTGGTGATCCTCGGCATCCTCGCGTCCATTGTCGTCGCCAACATGCTCTCTTCGGTTGATGATGCGAAAGTTGCAACCGCGATGAACGAACTGGACAAGATCCAACGGGCTGTTGAGGTCTACATCGCACGAAATCAGAACGCCATGCCGACGGTGACCGCCGGCGACGGGACCTGGGGCGAGATCGTCAACACGCGGGAGTATCTCAAAGAAGCACCGGCGAACCCATATGTCGGCACAGCCAACTCCCGGGTCATCACGATCGGGACCGGGCCGGATGCGGACTATCAGACAACCCACGGCTGGATCTTTGATGACACCACCGGGGAGGTCTGGGCGGGCGGATTCGATGCTTCCGGGAATCCCTTGCCGAAGCCCTAGCGAACCTTGTGGGGTGAGGAGTCACCATGAAACGCGCAACACCGGTCGTCATTCCAAGCCATCCGCGTGGGTACACGCTGATCGAGATGCTGGTGCTGATCGTGATCCTCGGGATCGCGGGGGCGACGGTGATCCCCTCGATGGGGCAGATGGGGGTGCTGCGGATCCAGGCCGCGGTCCGGTCTGTGATCGCGGACATTACCTTTGCCCAGATGGATGCGCTGGCGTACCAAGAGCCGCGGGCGGTCGTCTTTGATGAGGACGCGAACAGCTATGCGTTGGTTCAGGTCATCAACGGCGTGATCGACCCCGACGCGAACACCCTCTACGACTCCAAGGGCCCCGGGCAGCGGTACATCGTGGATCTCAACGAAGAACGCTTCGGCGGGTCTGTTTTTCAGAACATCTCGCTCAACGGGGGCACCACGATCGTCTTCGACGAGCTCGGCGGGCCGGTCGCTGCGGCGGGTTCCTCGGAGCTTTCCGATGGCGGGAGCATCGAGATCGCGGGTCCTTACAGCACCTTCCGGATCAACATTGCCGCGTTTACCGGTCGTGTGACGGTCACCCGGTTGGACTGACCGATCCAGCTGCCGAGATTTCCGGGTGATCTCTCTCAAGTGCTTCAATCTCGTCGGTTTCGGCGACGATGATGAGCACGGGAGACCGTCACCATGCAACGCCAGTCACACCAGAAGTTCGCACGCTCACTGACCTTCCTGCTCTGCCTGGGCATGCTGGCCGGTGTGTTGATCTGGGCGAAGCTCCGGCTTGTGACCGACATCCCCCGCAGCGCCTACGCCGATCCCCAAGAGCAGACGCAGGATCAGATCGATCCCGCACCGATGCCCGAGGATTCGCCTCTTTCGGACGATCAGCTGCCCATCCGCGACCCCTGATCGCGGCTTGGGTGGGATCGCCCAATGAACCGAAGAAACTGAGTTATCGGCTCTCCAAGTTCCGTCTGCACCGGTCGGCGCATGTGGAATCGTTTTGGTTGATCCAAAGTCACGGGTGGGTCCTGTCGATGAATTCGACAACATAGGCCCAGCGTGCTGGGTCACATGGTCGGGGGGGAGTTCTCCGAGACCATCAAGAGAGACGCAGGATCGCCTTGCTGAGGAACCCACAAATGTACACTTGCTCAACATCCATGTCCGCTACGAACCGCACCGTCCGCAAGAGCCTCGTTTGGATGATGCCCGCGGCCGCCCTCGCGCTCCTCGCGGGCACCAGCAACGCCTGGGCTCAGGATTCCACCGGGTTCGGGCTGAGCAGCGCCGCAAACGAGCAGGCATCGCAGAGCTCGTACAACTCTTCGATGGCGAGCAACGACGACTGGGACGCACCGACAACCGAGCAGGATCTCGAAGATCTCGAGGGTGCCGTCGATGTCAACGAGTACGACCTTGTCGATCTCCATGTGAACAACGAGGACCTCGGGAACATCCTCCAGCTCCTCTCGATCCAGTCCCAACGCAACATCATCAGCTCCAACGAAGTCTCGGCAACCATCACCGCCGACCTCTACGGCGTGACCTTCTACGAAGCGCTCGATTCCATTCTCCATGTCAACGGCTACGGCTACATCGAGAAGGGCAACTTCATCTATGTCTACACCCGCGAGCAGATCGAGGAGATCGTTCGCGCAAACCGCACCCGCGTCACCCGCGTGGTGAGCCTCGACTATCTCAACTCGACCGACGCCGCGGAGTTCGCGAAGCAGCTCCTCTCCGACGACGGCTCGATCACAACGACCGCGGCGACCGAGTCCTTCGCGATCAACGATTCCGCCCCGACCGGTGCGGACAACTACGCAAACACCGCCACCCTCGTGATCAACGATTATGAGGAGAACACCGAAGAGATCCTCGGTCTTCTCGCCCAGCTCGATACCAAGCCCGAGCAGGTGCTCGTTGAGGCAACGATCCTCCAGACGAGCTTGACCGAAGCGAACGCGTTCGGCGTCGACTTCGCGCTTGTCAAGAACCTCAACTTCTCTGACTTCATCGGGACCGGCGGTCCAATGAATGTCGTCAACTCCCTGCTCAATGGTGCGGGGCAGACCGTCGACGGCACCGATGTCGATGTCACCGGGTCCGACGGTGTCGGTGTGAACTCCGGGCCCGGCAACACCGGGGGCCCCGCGACCCTCAAGGCCGGTATCGTGAATGGTGATGTTGCCGTCTTCATGCGTGTGCTCGACGAGGTGACCGATGTCACCGTCGTCAGCAACCCCAAGATCCTCACGCTCAACCGCCAGCCCGCCCGCGTGCTCGTCGGTACCCGCGTGGGCTACCTGAACACCACAACGACCGAGACCTCGACCACCCAGACTGTCGAGTTCCTTGATGTCGGTACTCAGCTCGCTGTCCGCCCGTTCGTTTCCAAGAACGGGTTGATCCGACTCGAGCTCCGCCCGCAGGTTTCGAGCTTCACGCTCCGTGAAGTGACGGACAACTCGGGCTCCGCAGTCACCATCCCCGACGAGGATACGACCGAGATGACGACCAATGTGATGGTCCGCGACGGGCAGACCGTCGTGCTCGGCGGGCTCTTCACAGAGACCACCTCTTCCGCACGCCGCCAGGTCCCGCTGCTCGGCGATATCCCGCTGATCGGCAATGCCTTTAAGGGCTACGACGATGCGACGCGGCGGAGCGAGATCATCTTCCTCATCACGCCCTCGATTGTCAACGACACCGCGCTCGCGGAAGCGGGCGAGCTGGGGAACCAGTATGTCGAGCAGGCACGCTTCGGCTCACGCAAGGCGCTCCTCCCCTGGAGCCGCGAACGCCGGATCGGTCAGCTGCTCATCGACGCGAGCAACCTCGCTGACCGGGGCGAGACCGAGCTCGCTCTCGCGAAGATTGATCGCGCACTCCGCCTGAACCCGATGTCGCCCGATGCACGCCAGATGCGTTCGGAGATCTCCGGGGCGACCGAGTCCATGCCCAGCCGTTCGATGCTCGAGGATGTCATGGGCGAGATCCACGGCGGAGAGATCGTCCAGGGTCAGCAGCCCGCGACCGCCGAGTTCGTCGGCGAGGAGTTCGCAAGCGATCTCGACGAGACCCCTGTGTACGAGGAGTTCGAGCCCGAGATCCCCGCCGGGGTTGAGTCCGAGATCGAGGGCGAAGTTTTCGCGGAAGTTCCTGCCGAGTCCGTCTCCGATGCTTCGGGCACCGATTCCCAGTTCTACGAGGAATGGACCAGCGACGATCAGGAGGTGTACAGCGAAGTTGAGGTCGCCGAGACCCAGTACGATTTCGTGGACGACAACGACTACGCGGAGTTCAGCGACGAGGAGTTCGCTCCGAGCGTGACCGCAGAGTCGACCACGGAGAGCGGGTGGGTGACCAGTGAGCCGGTCGAGGTCCCCGCGGCGAGCACCGCGATCTACACGGAGGTGCCGGTCGATTCCGCGTTCGGTGAAACCGCACACGAAGTGGCTTCAAACGAGGTCGCGGCGGAGAGCTTTACCGAGTGGAGCGATGTGCCCGAGTTCGATCAGCCCGCTACCGAGTTCACGCAGGAGACCGGGATCGCGATCAGTAAGTACTCCGGCGTGCTGATCATCCCGC
Source organism: Phycisphaerales bacterium (assembly GCA_020427745.1). Lineage (GTDB taxonomy): Bacteria > Planctomycetota > Phycisphaerae > Phycisphaerales > UBA1924 > UBA1924. The sequence goes on from JAGQOC010000117.1 coordinate 12,095, forward strand.
TGCCCGGCGGCGGTGCACTGCAGCTGGACTGGCCCATGTCCGTCAACGACTGGTCCGGATCGAGCTTCACCTCGGTGCCCACCGACGCAGGCATCGAAGAGATCTCCGAATAAACCAACGCTCCTTTTCAACCGATAACGCTTCCACACACCAAGGAGCATCAACATGCGATCATCGTTTCTGACCGGACTCACCCTCTCTGCTGCTTCACTCGTTCTGCTCTCGGGGTGCGTCGGGCAGGGCAACTACACCCGTGAGGGCGTCAGCCTCGCCAACGAGCGGATGAGCTTCCTCAAGAGCGCCACGGAGTGGGAGATGGGTCGGCAGGCCTTTCTTGCCGGCGATCTGGAGAAGGCTCTGGAGAAGGTCAACAACTCGCTGGAGATCAACTCCAGCGTCGTCAAGAGCCATGTGCTCCGCGGGCGGATCATGATCGAGATGGGCGAGCTCGGATCGGCGATGAAGTCGCTGCACACCGCCGAGGGTCTGGACCCGGAAGATTCGGATGCCCAGTACTACCTTGGGATCGTGTTCGAGCGGCTCAATCGACCCGAGGACGCCTATGTGCACTTCTCGCAGGCCTGTGAACTCGATGACTACAACCCCGCCTTCGCGGTTGCGGCTTCCGAGATGCTCATCGATCTCGACCGGATCGAGGAAGCAAAGCAATACCTGAACTCGCTCCCCATGTCGAAGGACAACGCGGGCATCCGCCAGACCCTCGGTCATATCGCGATGATCGAGCAGGACGCTTCCTCCGCTGTTGGTTACTTCAAGGATGCGCGTCTCCTTGCGCCCGATGATTCGGGGATTGTTGAGGACCTGATCCACGCACAGATGCAGGCGGGGCAGTTCGGGAGCGCGGAGCAGAATATCTCCGCTCTGCTCAAAAAACCGGAGAATGCCGATCGACGGGATCTCAAGGTCCTGCACGCCAAGGCGCTCATGGGCACCGACCGCCCGGTCGATGCACGCTCGATCTACCAGGAACTCCTTTCCGCGGAAGACGGGCAGAGCGATCTGGAATCCTGGATCGGGCTCGCGAACGCCTCGTATGTCATCGATGACATGCGGACGATGCGTCGGGCCGCGTCCCGCGTGGTCGCGCTCTCGCCCGGCTCGCCCGAGGGCTACACCCTCTGGGCGATGGTTCACCGCAAGAACGGGGATCATCTGGACGCGCTCGCCTCCATCAACAACGCCATCAGCCGGGCACCCGGCGACGCCTCGATGTACGCGTTCCGTGCAATGATCGAGCGTGATCTCAATCGCACCGGTGACGCGATTGCCAGCGTCGCCAAGGCCGCCGCGATGGATCCGACGAACCGCAAGTACCAGAGCATGCTCAATCAGTTCAATGCTGAACGCTTCGCGTCCACGCCTTCGACCACCGAGTAATCTGAGTCTCCACCCGGAATCACGACACGCGCATCGACCAGAACGGGTTCGATGCGCGTGTTTCTGTTCCAGCGGGACACCCTGGGCTCGACGATTGCTTCGAGCAGCGACCCCGCTGGGATCGAGCCGCTGTGTTGCCACCAGTTCCATCCGATCAGCCGGATGACCGCTCCGCGATCGCTCGCGTCGCTGACCCGGAGCGAGAGGTGATTGCCCGCCTTACCGAACTGCTCGGGCGAGCCGTTCAGCCTGAGGTTTGTGAGTCTCACCCGCACCGGCGGGTTTCCTGCCCCGAACGGAGCGAGCCGATCAAGCTGCCCGATCGCGTGGGCGCTGAGCTCATGGACCCGCGCGTTTGTGTCGTAGCTAGTTGATCGGACAAGGTCCTCAGGGGTAAGTGACGCGCGTGCATGCGTGAGGAACCCCTCGCGGAACGAGTCGAACGCATCATCGCGGCATCTCATCCCCGCGGCCATATCGTGCCCGCCGAAGGATTCAAGATGCTCATCGCATGCTTCGAGCGCGGCGTGCAGATTGAACCCGTCGATGCTCCGCCCGGATCCTTTGCAGACCCCGTCACCGCGGCACATCAGGATGGTCGGGCGGGCAAAGCGATCGACGAGCCTCGAGCACACGATCCCGACAATCCCCGGATGCCAGTCGTCGTGTGCGAGCACGATCGCCCGATCTCTGTCGCCCGTCATCCCGGAAGACTCGGCCATCTCGATCGCCTGGGTGAGGATCTTGTACTCTTGTGCACGCCGATCTTCATTGAGGTGCGTGAGCCGCTCCGCGAGATCTCGTGCGTGATTTCCGGTCGCGGTTGTGAGGAGCTCGAGCGCCTCGCGTGCGTGACCGATGCGTCCGACGGCGTTTAGCCTCGGCGCGAGCCGGAATCCGACCGCTTCGGTGTCCACGGAGTCTGAGTCCAGCCCCGACGCACGGATCAACGCGTGAATACCCTCGATACGCACAGATCGGATCCGTCGGAGTCCGTGCCGGACAATCACGCGGTTCTCGTTCACAAGCGGGACGATATCCGCGATCGTTCCCAGCGCCGCTAGGGCGAGCAGATCGAGCAGCACCGCGCGGATCGGTGGGGACACCTTCTCTGATCCAGCGTGCAGCGTCGCAAGCCTCCACGCGAGTTTGTAGGCAACGCCGGCGCCGCAGAGCTCGCCGAATGGGTAAGAAGAATCAGGCCGGCGAGGGTGGACCACCGCGAAGGCATCGGGCATCGCGTCAAGCTGGTCCGGCGGGTTGTGGTGGTCCGTGATAATCAGATCGACGCCGAGCTCCTTCGCGACCAGCGCCGGCTCGACGCCGGTGATCCCACAGTCCACCGAGACCACAACTCTTGATCCTTCATCTGCAATTGCACGGATAGCATCTGTGTTCAGCCCGTACCCCTCGTCAACGCGGTGGGGGATGTATGTGCTCAGGTTGCAGCTCGGTTCGATCGCGTGGATGAGGTGGTAGAGGATCGCCGTCGCGGTGACACCGTCGACATCGTAATCGCCGTAGATTGTTACCCGCTCTCCCGCGCGGATCGCCGACAGTATCCGTTCGGCGGCACGGTCGAGGTCCGGGATGAGTGAGGGGTCGTGCAGCTCCGCGAGGCTCGGATTGAGGAAGACTTCCGCGGATGCGCCGCTGTTAATCCCGCGGGCCGCGAGCACGCGGTCCACCAGGGTGCCGTCGACCGACGCACTCCGGGGGATCCAGCTCCGGGTGATTCCTCGGATGACGGCTTCGGTTTCAGGCAAGGGAACTCCGGGCAAAAAAGGGGCAACGCCCGATCGACGCGCCATACACTGTAGCAATGGTCAAGCTTACCAAAATATACACACGCTCGGGCGACGACGGTACCACCGGGCTCGGCACGGGCAAACGCGTCCCCAAAACCGACCCACGCGTTGTCGCCTATGGCTCGGTCGACGAGACCAACGCCTCGCTCGGGCCGGTGCTCTGCGCTCTCGCGGGCAGTGAAGATCCGTGTGAGCAACGCATCGCAACCGTCGTTGGGGCGATCCAGCACGATCTCTTCGATGTTGGTGGGGACCTCTGCATGCCGATCGGGCCGGGGGAAGACTCGGCGATGATGCTCCGGATCACTCCTGAGCAGACCAGATGGCTCGAGACGGTGATCGATGAGTTCAACGCCCAACTCGAGCCGCTGACAAGCTTTGTCTTGCCCTCCGGCACACCCCTCGCGTCCGCCCTCCATGTTTCCCGCACCGTCTGCAGGCGTGCGGAACGGGATACAGCCCATCTGCTCCACATCGAGCCGCAGAAGACCTCGATGGAGACCATGCGGTATCTGAACCGGCTCAGCGACCTGCTGTTCG
>JAGQOC010000118.1 GCA_020427745.1 Phycisphaerales bacterium
CGAAGAACTGCTGGTCGACGCCGGCGGCGGTGCGGGAGAGGACGCCGCCGGTCGCGGTGATTTTGATGAGGTCGACGCCTTCGCGCACGCGTGCGCGGACGGCCTTGCGGACTTCCGCGGGCCCGTCGGCGGGTGCGGTTTCTGGTCCTTGCTGCGGGCGGAGGATGGGGGAGAGGGCGTTGGTTCCGTCGCCGTGCCCTCCGGTGACGGTGACGGGGGGTCCGGAGACGAACATGCGGGGGCCGGGGATCATTCCCGAGTTGATGCGGTCGCGGAGCGCGAGGGCGGTCTGCCCTTGGGAGCCGACATTGCGGACAGTGGTGAAGCCGGCCATGAGTGTGCGGTTGGCGTAGACGACGCCGTCGATTGCGGCGTAGGGCTCGGTCTCCTGCATCGCGCGGCGCATGGCTTCGCCGGAGGGGAGCGATTGCCCCGTGAGGTGGGTGTGGCAGTCGATCAATCCGGGGAGAACGAACTTGTCGCGGAGATCGATGATCTCTGCGTTGCCCGGCTCGATGTACCCCTGCCGAACCGATTCGACTTGTCCGTCTTTGATCAACACAGAGACCTCGTGCATGGGCTGCTCGCCCGGGACGGCGAGGAGGGTGCCGCAGTGGAGCACTGTTGTTTGCTGCGCGGAGAGCGTTGCGTTGAGCAGGCAGAGCGTCAGGACGATGAGGGTGCGGATCATGTCTTCTCCTGTTTGGTTTTTGAAATGCAGGATAACGGATCACGCCGGTGCTTGCGACGCTGTTGCGGAATAATCGCACCGATGGATGTGTTCATTCTGTGCGATTAAAAGGAGCAGCAGATGCTTACTCTGCGGAAGTCAGACGAGCGCGGGCACATCGACCACGGGTGGCTGAACGCGATGCACACTTTTAGCTTCGGGCACTATCGTGATCCGGAGTGGATGGGGTTCCGGACGCTGCGGGTGATCAACGAGGACCGGATCGCGCCGCGGATGGGGTTCAGCGAGCATGGGCACCGGGATATGGAGATCATCACTTATCCGCTCAGCGGCACAATCCGGCATCGTGATTCGCTGGGGAACAGCGAGGACATCACGCCCGGCATGATCCAGCGGATGACGGCGGGGTCGGGGATCCGGCATTCGGAGTCGAATCCGCTGGATGAAGAAACGCACCTGCTGCAGATCTGGATCGAGCCCCGCGAGCTCGGGCTTGCGCCTTCGCATGGTTCCAGGCGTTTCCCGATCGCGGAGGAGACGGGAAGGCTGCACACGCTTGTTTCGCCCGACGGACGCGGCGGGTCGCTGGTGATCCAGCAGGACGCGGTGATGAGTGCGGGTGTGTTTCATGCGGGCGACTCGCTTGATCTGGATCTTCGTGCCGACCGGCACGCATGGATCCATGTCGTCCGGGGATCGGTTCAACTCGACGGGCACACGCTGGGCGCGGGCGACAGCATCGGGATTTCGGAGTCGGCTGGGCTGAGCCTGCTGTTTGGCGAAGAATCGGAGATCCTGGTCTTTGATCTCGCGTGATCAATCCCCCACGACGGCGTCCGCTTCGATCTCGATCAGGTAGCTGTCGTCGATGAGTCTTGCGACTTCGACCATCGTGAGGCAGGGCGAGTGGGTTTGGAAGAAGTCTTTGTGCGCACGGCCGAAGTCGTCCGCACGCGCGATGTCCGTCACGAACATCCGTGTGCGGATGATGTTTTCTTTGGTGGCACCCAGTTCTTTGAAGGCTTTCTCGATGATCTCGAAGCAGCGGGCTGCTTGCGCGTATGCGTCGTTTGGTGCGTGGGGTGAGCCATCGGGGTTGATGGCGACGGTTCCTGTGCAGCAGACCGTACTTCCTGCGCGGACGGCGCGTGCGTAGCCGTAGCGTTTTTCCCATTGGTTCCCGGTGGATACGGCTCGGTGTTTCATAGCTCTTCTCCGGTGGTTGGCGTGTCGGACCCTGGGCCGTGGGCGCCGTGACGGGGTTTGGCTTTGAGGGAGGAGGCCCTGCGGACGGCGTCTTTTCCGAATCGGTTGATGATCTCGTCACCGACGCGATCGACACTTCGCTGGGTGTCCTTTGTTTTCTGGTCGAAGAGCCCGCCGGTCTCGGGCTGGTCGGTGAGCTGGCTTGCGCCCACGCCGATAAGGCGGACGGGGCGGAAGCTCTGTGCCCAGCGATCGAAGAGCTCGCGTGCCGCTTTGTGGATCTCGGCCGTGCTGTCGGTCGGGTGGTCGAGGGTTGTGGATCTCGTGATGGTCTCGAAGTCCCCGAAACGGATCTTTACAGTAATCGTGCGCGCGAAGCGCTGGTGCTTGCGGATTCGGTAGGCGACATCCTCGCTCTGTCTTGCGATGATTGCGCGGACTTCATTTGGATCCTTCAGATCTTGCTCGAAGGTGTGTTCGTGGGAGATGCTTTTGGCTTCTCGGTCGACGCGGACGGGGCGGTCATCGATGCCGCGGGCGTATTGGTGGAGTCGGTCGCCGGAGTCGTGGAGCTTTGCGCGGAGTGTTTCGGCGGGGAGTTTTCGGATATCGCCAATCGTGCGCACGCCGAGGCGTGTGAGTTGTTTCATGGTCGCGGGGCCGACCCCCGGGATCGCGCTGGCGGGCATGGGATCAAGGATGTCGTGGATGCGGTCGGGCTCGATGATCATGAGCCCGTCGGGTTTGTTCATATCGCTGGCGAGTTTGGCGAGGAACTTGTTGGGAGCGACGCCGACGGAGCAGGTGAGCCGGAGCTCGGATTTGACGAGCGAGCGGATCTGCTCTGCGATTGACTTTGGGGAATCGAAGAGTCGTTCGGTGCCGGTGACATCGAGGAACGCTTCGTCAATCGAAAGCGGCTGGATGAGTGGCGTGAAGCGCTCGAAGATCTCGAAGACCTGGTTGGAGACGGCGCGGTAGTTTTTGTGCGAGCCGGAGACGAAGATCGCTTGTGGGCAGAGGCGTTTGGCGATGGCGCTGGGCATCGCGGAGTGGACGCCGAAGACGCGGGCTTCGTAGCTCGCGGCGGCAACGACGCCGCGAGGGCCGTCTCCTCCGACAAGGACGGGTTTTCCGCGGAGCTCGGGGTGATCGCGCTGCTCGACGGAGGCGAAGAAGGCGTCCATATCGACATGCAGGATGGAGCGGTTGGGGGTCATCCGCCCGTGATGCGGAGCCCGATGGATTCGGAGGCGTCCGCTTGTTTGTTGGTGGTCGCGGAGGGATCGAGCTGGGTGTCGAGGTCGGCGGGGAGGAGGACGCGGAAGGTGGCGCCCTTGCCGGGGGGGGATTCGACACGGATCGCGCCGTGGTGCTCGGCGATGATGCGCCGCGTCACGGCGAGCCCGAGCCCTGTTCCTTTGAGCCCCTTGGTGGTGTTGAAGGGCTCGAAGATCCAGGCGAGTTTGTCCTGGCTGATGCCGGGCCCGTTGTCGATGACCCCGATCTCGATGAACGGTCGCGTCATCTGTCCGGGTTTTTTGGAGTCCGGCTTGGACTCGTGGAACACGACGCGGACGGTCACGACGCCCGCGCCGGGTTCGACGGCTTCGACGGCGTTGGACATCAGGTTCATGAGCGCCTGGTGGATAAGCGAGGCGTCGACGGCGATGGGCGGCATCTCGGGGTCGGAATCAACGATGAGGATGATGTTCTTTTCGGCGCATTGCTTCTCAAGGAGTTCGGCGCACTCGTCGGCGATGCCGTTGACTCGGGTGAGCTCGAGATCGAGCTGGAGCTTGCGGCCGAACGCGAGCATGTTCATGGTGAGGGCGACGATGCGGTCGAGGTTTCGGTGGAGGATGCCCCAGCCGTTTTTGGCGATGGTGAGGTCGTTCTTCTTCATCCCGATCTCGACGACATCGGCGCCGCCCCGGAGTCCCTGAAGGATGTTTTTGATGGAGTGGGAGAGGGACGCGACGGTTTCACCGATGGCTGCCATGCGCTCGGAGTTGACGCGTTTGAGGTGCTCGTCTGCGTTTGCCATCGCGAGCCCGGTGTGCTGGCCGATGGCGTTGAGCAGGGCGAGTTGGTCGCGGGTGAAGGCGTGGTGGACGGTGGAGCTGTCGATGTAGATCGCGCCGAAGGCCTGGTCGCCGAAGGTGATCGGGGCGCAGATGGCGGAGCGGATCTGGTACTGCTGGACGGAGTCGCCCGATTCGAATCTCGGGTCGGTCATCGCATTGGTGCTCAGGACGCCTTCGCCTTCCATAGCGGCGGCGAGGATGGTGCGGGAGACATGGATGCGGGCGTCCTCTTCGGTGGTTGGGGGGTTGGCGTATCGGATGACGCCGGGGACAAGGGGCGCGTCGGGGGTGGCGCCGGGGATCATGACGACGCCTCGGTCCGGGCGGAACTCGGTGAAGACGAGGTTCATGACGGCATCGAGGAGCTCACGTTTGTTGACGATCTGGGCGGTCAGGGCGGTCAGGGCGTAGATGACCCGGAGGTGTTCGACGGCGTACTCGCTGGGCTCGAGCCCGACACCGACATAGGAGTCCTCGCTGGAGATCATGCGGGCTTCGATCTCGGTCTCGATTTCCTGGTCGCTGGTGACGCGGACGGCGGAGCGGAGGGCGATCTGTTCTTCGTCGGAGCCGAAGAGGAAGACGCTGGAGCCGACGCGGATCTCGTCGCCGTCTTCGAGTCGGATACGGCCTTTGATGGCGACGCCGTTGACGATGGTGCCGTTCTGGGAGTCGAGGTCGCGGATGTACCAGGTGCCGCTGTCCGGGGTGAGCTCGGCGTGGCGTCTTGAGACGGTGTTGTCGGTGATGGGGAGGGCTTCAGATGAGCGGCCGATGAGCTGCGGCTCGGTATCGGGGAGTCGGAACTCGGTACCCTCGTCGGGCCCATGAATGACGGTCAGCACGAGCATGAACAGCGATCCTCCCGGTTCTTGTATTCTAGTTTCGTATGGGGGGCGGGGCGGATCCTGCGGGCGACCTATCGTTGGTGGATATGGCGAAGAAATCGGCATCGAGGGCACCGAACGCGGACGACCGGGTCGTTGCGATTGTGGGGAAGGAGCTGTTCCTGCGTTCGCAGTACACGGCGATGCTCCGAACGGCGCTCACGGAGGCGCACGGGGAGATTGATTCGTTTGTGTTTGATGGGAACACGGTGGACGCGGCAGCGGTGCTTGATGAATGCCGATCGTTCGGGCTGATGGCTTCGCACAAGCTGGTCATTGTCGACGATGCGGACGCGTTTGTGAACGCGGAGACCCGCCCACTGCTCGAGCGGTACGCGGGGAACCCAAACGAGCAGGCGACGCTTGTGCTCCGCGGGGCCCGCTGGGTCGCGGGGAATCTGGACAAGGCGATCGCGAAGGTCGGGATGGTTCTCAAGTGCGACAGTGTCGACGAGGCTACCGCCCAGCGGTGGATCATGGCGCGGACAACCAAGCACCACAAGTCCTCGATCGATGCACGCACGGCGGCGCAGCTTGTCCAACGACTCGGCACGGATCTCGGACGGATCGACACGGAGCTGGGCAAGCTCGCGGTCGCGGCTGGGGCGGGCAACCCGATCACGGCGGAGCTGGTCACGCAGCTGGTGGGGATGACACGCGAGGAGGAGGCGTGGGCGATCCAGGAGTTCCTGCTCAGCGGGGACACGGCGAGGATCCTGGGCGAGCTGCGGGTGATCCTGTCCAACGCGCCCAAGGGGGCGCATGTGCCGGTGTCGTTCGCGTGCACGGACCTTGCCCGCAAGGTGCTGGGGATCGCGGAGGGGATGAAGCAGGGTGTTCCGGTGCAAACGCTTGCCAAGGAGATGAAGCTCTGGGGCCCGAGCCGGGACCCGATCCTGCAGGCGGCGAGGGCGATGGGCCCGGCGCGGGCACGGGGGCTGTTTGATGCATGCATTGATGCGGATCGGTCGATGAAATCGTCAGGGACGGACCCGGTGCGCCGGCTGGAGCGGCTGGCGGTGGAGTACAGCCGGGCGCTGGGGCGGTGATGGGGCTTTGAAGCGCGGGCCCGGGCGTGGTACCCTTTGTTGATCGGATGTTGTCCACTGGAGCAGGAGGCTCGGACCATGAGAACCCCCACTACACATGTGATTTCTCGGCTTGTGTGCCCACTGGGCTGCGGCTTGGTGGTCGCTTCGATGGTCGCTGCGCAGGGCGGTTGTGGCGAGCGGCTGCGACGAGACAAAAGCACGAAGCAGGCTACCGAGACACCCGAGGTCAACTCCGGGCTCAACAGGATCGCGAACAACGACACGCCGGTGATCACAAGCGATCAGCCGGTGGACGATTTCAGCGACACGCGCCAGAAGGTGCTGGAGTCGGCGAGCATGCTCGAGTCCTACTTCAGCCACGCGGAGAACGAGATCGAGGCGAAGAAACAGACGCTGGTGCACCGGATCGAGCCGGTTGATCTGCCGGAGCCGAAGGTGGTTGATGTTTCGTCGGCGACGAAGGACGACGGGTCGGGCGTGCGGGTATCGCTCGCGGACGCGGTGGCGAACCAGACCGAAGCGGCGCCCGCGGCGGTGGATGAGTCACATGATGAAGCCGCGGAACCCCTTGAAAACAAGGGTGAAACACCGGTCCGGGTTGTGTCCGCGGAGGGTGACGCGGGCGGGTTTGTCCTGCCGAGGGATCCGGAGCTCCGCAAGGAGGAGCTTGTGGACGAGCTGGTGAATGTGCTCACGGAGCTTGCGCAGTCGGCGGACGATCCGGGTTCGTCGGCGGTCGCGCTGGCGGGGCTGGAGACACTACGCCCGGACACGCTGAAGTCGCTCACGGAGCAGGGGCTGCTCTCGGACGCGGAGCGTGCGTCGCTGGACGCGGTGCGTTCGATGCTGCGTTCGATCGTGGGCGACGGGAGCGGCGGCGGGACGATCGCGAGCCCGGCGGCGGTCTCGGAGATGCTCGCGCGGGTTCAGCGGGACCTCAACGCGCAGGCGGGGCTGAAGATCAACGACGCGAAGCTGTGCATCTCCGTCTCGGGGTATGGGCAGTACGAGCAGTTCCCGAGCAATACATTCGTCGCGGGGCGGACGCACCGGGCGATCGTGTATGTGGAGATGGACCGGTTCACGCAGAAGGAGATGGCGGGGCCGGATGGGGAAGTGCGGTACGAGGTGCAGCTCTCGCAGCGGCTGGAGCTGTACCACATCGCGGACGACCTGAACACCTGGAACCGCAAGGCGGAGACCGATACGACAATCAGCAGGAACCGGCTGCGGGATTATTATCTGATCAACCAGATCACACTCCCCCCTAATTTGGGGATAGGAAAATACAACCTGAAGGTGGTGATGCGCGATCTGATCGCGAATCAGGTGGTCGAGGCGATCATCCCGATCGAGATTGTGGCCGGATGAGGCAGATTGGGGCTGCAAAGCAGAATTTTTTGTGCGGGCTGCCAGATTGACACGGGTTCCCGGACTTGGCAGCACATTCCTGTGGCGAGGAGCCACCTAAGTTCTTTGCAAGCCGTCGTTTCGGAGATTGTCGGGGACTTTTGGGCTCTCGCCCAACTGGCACGGCTCATGCAACCGATAGAGAGGAAGAGCCTCGCACGGCGCGGGTTGAGGGCGGTCGCCTGCGATCCGGGGCGTGCACGGGGACGAACAATTCGTCGTCGGTACCCGTTGTTGCTGTTGGACAGGGGGGGCGGCAGGATTCACGACGCTACGGCGTCCATTGGCGGACCGGATCGCAGAGCCGGGACGCGGAGAGACACGATGTTCGAACGATTCACCGATCGAGCCCGCAAAGTGATGGCCCTTGCGAATCAGGAGGCCCAGCGCTTTAACCACGAATACATCGGGACCGAGCACATCCTGCTCGGGCTTGTCAAAGAGGGCTCCGGCGTCGGCGCCAATGTGCTCAAGAATCTCGATGTCGATCTCCGCAAGGTGCGCCTCGAGGTTGAGAAGCTGGTGCGTGCCGGGCCCGAGATGGTGACGATGGGCAAGCTGCCTCAGACGCCTCGCGCCAAGAAGGTCATCGAGTACGCGATCGAGGAAGCCCGCAACCTGAACCACAACTATGTTGGCACGGAGCACATCCTGCTCGGGCTGCTGCGTGAGCACGACGGCGTCGCGGCGCAGGTGCTCATGAACCTCGGGCTCAAGCTCGAGGAGGTCCGCGAGGAGGTCCTGAATCTGCTCGGTGCGGGCGCGGAGAGCGAGAGCGAGATCTCGTCCGGCGCGACGCCGGGTGGTGAGGGCTCGAGCAAGGCGAAGGGCAAGAGCAAGACGCCGGCGCTGGACAGCTTCGGGCGTGATCTGACGCAGTACGCGATCGACGGGCAGCTTGATCCGGTGATCGGGCGTTCGGACGAGATCGAGCGGCTGACGCAGGTGCTCTGCCGACGGACGAAGAATAACCCCGTGCTTCTTGGTGAAGCCGGCGTGGGCAAGACGGCGATCATCGAGGGTCTCGCGCAGCGGATCATCGGTGGCGAGGTGCCCGAGATCCTGCACGAGAAGCGCCTAGTGGTGCTCGATCTCGCGATGATGGTCGCGGGGACGAAGTACCGTGGTCAGTTCGAGGAGCGGATCAAGGCGGTGATGAACGAGGTCCGGCGTGCGGGCAATGTTGTCCTGTTCATCGACGAGCTCCACACGCTCGTTGGTGCCGGCGGCGCCGAGGGCGCGATCGATGCGAGCAATGTGCTCAAGCCCGCCCTTGCGCGTGGCGAGATCCAGTGCATCGGCGCGACCACCTTTGATGAATACCGCAAGTACATCGAGAAGGATTCGGCGCTCGCACGACGGTTCCAGGCGATCCCGGTTGATCCACCCAGCGCGAAGCAGACGATCGAGATCCTCAAGGGCGTGCGTGACAAGTACGAAGAGCACCACCGCGTGAAGATCACGGATGAGGCGTTGACGGCGGCGGTCGAGCTGTCGGGGCGTTACATCACGGGTCGGGTGCAACCAGACAAGTCGATCGATGTGCTCGACGAGGCGGGTGCGCGGGTGCGTATCCAGTCGATGCGGAAGCCGCCGGACATGGCGGATCTCGAGGCAGACATCGAGAAGCTGACGGTCGCCAAGGACGACGCGGTCAAGAACGCCGACTACGAGCGAGCGGCGGAGCTGCGCGACCAGGCGGAGAAGCTTCGCAAGAAGAAGGACGAGATCCAGCAGGAGTGGCGGGCCAAGCAGTCGGAGTACGCGGGCACCGTTGATGAGGACATCATCGCGGAGGTCGTGAGCAAGATGACCGGCGTGCCGCTG
>JAGQOC010000119.1 GCA_020427745.1 Phycisphaerales bacterium
TTCATGGGGATGGGTGAGCCGCTCGCAAACTTCAAGCCGGTCATGCACGCCGTGCGCACAATCGCGGCGCCGTGGGGCATGGGGATCGGCGCTCGCAAGATCACGATCTCGACCGTCGGGATGCACAAGGCGATCGAGAAGCTCGCGGACGAGCTGGATCTTCCTGTGACGCTCGCCCTCTCGCTGCACGCGCCGAACGATGATCTCCGCCGCCAGCTTATCCCGTGGGCGGATTTCACCACGATCGAACAACTGATCCATGCGTGCTCGGCGTGGTTCGACAAAACCGGGCGTGAGATCACGCTGGAGTACATCCTCCTCGCGGGGGTCAACGACCAACCCGAGCACGCCGAGGAACTCGCGGTTGTTGCGAAGAAGCTCCGCGCGAACATCAACCTCATCCGCTACAACGAGGTGAAATCGCTCGCGTTCAAACGCCCGGACACGGACGATGTACACCGGTTCCAACATATCCTGCGTGAGCGTGGGCTCAATGTGCATATCCGCGCAAGCCGGGGGCGGGATATCGCCGCGGCGTGTGGGCAGCTCCGCCACGAGCACAGCGGGTCGTAAAAATCAATCCGGCTCGGAAACGGTATAAGCGACGCGGACGAAGGAGACGCTGGTGGTTTCGTTGCCCGCCCACCCGTTGCCCCCAACCGAGAGCTGGACATGGTATGTGTAGTCCTGATTGTCAACAACAGGATTGGTGATGGAACTTGTGCTGAACGCGCCGCTGAAGACACCCGCGGGCGTGGTGTTCAGGCTCGCGACCGGCTCGGGCACGCTGCTCCGCCCGACCCGGTAGATGGCGACCGATAGATTCCGTATGGTGCTTTCCTCACGGAGTGATGCGTTGAGCTCGGTGATCGTCGCGCCATCGGGAAGCGAGAGCGGAGCCGAGATCGGGCTCAGGCTGCCCGCGTCGGTGACATGCGCCGGGTAGCCGTACCCGCCGCGGTAATGCACGGTGGCGGAGAGATCGTTTGGGCGGAACGCCACGGGTGATACGGAGACATACCGCGTGCGTGGGGTGTTGTAGCCGAGGTTGTCGGCGGCGAGATCGCCGAGCACCGTGGTGTTCGCGAGCTGGTCGACGACGATCGCGGTGCCGGTCGGCATGACGAGCTTGAGCTCGCTCGTTGCCCCGTCGAAATAGTGGTACGCGCTGATGCCCCCGCCCGCGGAGTACCCATAGAACGGGCGCCCGTTGATTCCGGTTGTGGAAATGTACATCCCCGCGAAGAAGTCCGTGTCCGCACCGACCCCGAAATATTCCGAGCCGATGCGGTTGGAGCGGTTGATGAGCACAACCTCGCTGCCGTTCCCGTGCGTAATCCCCTGTGCCCAAGGCGTCCAAGGCTCGTTGAGGTCGACGCTCGCAAAGGGCGCGGCGGTGATCATCTTGCGGTTCGAGAGCACCGTGTATGGATCCCCGGACCCCGAGGATCGGATGGAGATCTGGATCCAGCGGTTGTCCGGGTCCGCGAAGGTATCGGGGAGTTCGACCTGCACCAGCCCCCGGGTGACTGTGCTCGAGGGGAACTCCGCGGTCTGCACGGGCGTGCCCCCGAGCACGAAGTTGTAGAGCTCGAAGCGGACATCGTACTGCCCCGACGCGGGGGCGCCGCTGTCTTCGAGGTACGCCTGATAGGTGAACGGTTCGGCGTTCGCCGATCCCGCCAAGAGCATCGTGAACACCGTGCTCCAAACAACTGCACTTCTTGATCTCATCTCGGTCTCCCCGCGCACTACCCGTGCTCCCGCAAGATACCGAAAGCCGAAGCCGGGTTCAAGGGATTCCCCGATGATCGGGATGTGGGCGGGGTATGCTTGAGATCATGTGGGACTGGTCGTCTGAGTTTCGCCCAAATACGCTCCAGCACGCCGTGGTGCTCGCCGTCTGCTTCGGGGGCATGATCGCGTGGTGCATCGCGGGCTGGGTGTTCCTTCAGCGGGACGACCGGGACGGGTTTCGGCTGGGATCCGAGGGACGCGAGTATCGGCTCCGACGGATTGTCGCGTGGTCGATTATCGCGACACAGACCTTCATCTTTGTGCGCCGCATGGTGTACTTCGATCTGCAGGACTCGCTGCCGCTGCACCTGTGCCGGCTCGGCGTGTGGATCTCGGCGTGGATGCTCTGGTCGCTCGATCGGCGTGCGCGATCGCTCACGCTGTTCTGGGGGATCGGGCTGAGCGCCCAGATCTTCTTTACGCCGTACCTAAAGGAAGGCTACGGATCCATCGCGTTCTGGATCTACTGGCTCAACCATGTGCAGATCGTGGGTGCCGCGGTCTACGACATCTTGGTGCTCGGGTACCGACCGACATGGAAGGACCTGCGGTTCGCCTCGATCGCCGGCGTGGTCTACTCGGTGATCGTCATCGGGCTCAACGCGATGCTCGGCACGAACTACTCCTACCTCGGTAACGGCACGCACGACGGTTCATCCATGGTCGACAAGCTCGGGCCCTACCCGGTCCGGACGGTCTGGATGATCCTCCTCTCGCTGGTCGTCTTCGCGGCGATCTTCGGGATCTCCAAGGGGCTTGCGGCGGTACGCGTGCGGGTGCTCAAGAAACCATCTGTCCGTGAGATCCACGCGTGAGCGTGATGGAAAGTTTCGCTACACTCTCCGCGTGACCGCCCTCGTCCTCATCCTGCTGCTGATCGGGTTCCTTGTCGCGTGCCCGGGGACCCTAATCATGATCCGCGTCTCGCGTCGGCTCGGGGCCCTCGACAGCGCACCGATCGAGGGGCAGGTCAAGGAATCCCACCGACCGATCCCCAACACCGGGGGCGTGGCGATCACAGCCGGTGTCCTGCTCCCGATGATCGCGGGGCTTGTGGTGTTCTCTGTGCTCGACCCCGATTCGCTCCCCTCGTTCATGCAGCCGATGCGTGAGCATCTCGCCGGGTTCCGCTCGGTGCTGCCGATGGGCTGGGGGTTGGTCGGGTGCGTGCTGCTGCTGCATGTGCTCGGGCTTGTCGATGATCGGCGTCCGATGGGCGCCATCGGAAAGCTCGTCATCATGCTCGTGCCCGGGATCGTGTGCGCGACGCTGCTGGACACGCGCCTGATGACCCTGCTCGATGCGCACGCCGGGGGGACCTGGGCGAGCGTGCTCGTGACGGTGTTCTGGTTCGTCGCGGTCACCAACGCGATGAACTTCATCGACAACATGGACGGGCTCGCGGGCGGGGTCGCGGCGATCGCCGGCGCGTTCTTCCTTGCCGCGGCGATCATCAACGGGCAGTGGTTCGTCGGCGCGGTGCTCGCGCTGCTCATCGGTTCGTGCGCAGGATTCCTGGTATTTAACTTCCCGCCCGCCAAGGTTTTCATGGGCGACGGCGGATCGCTCGTCATCGGGTTCCTTCTCGCGTTTCTCACGACACGGACGACCTACATCGCGGATGGATCGGCGAGCTCGGGAGCCTGGTACGGCGTGCTGATGCCGCTGGCGGTGCTCGCCGTCCCGCTGTATGACATGCTCTCGGTCATCCTCATCCGGATCGCGCAGGGCAAGAATCCGATGGTCGGTGATCTCCAGCACTTCTCCCACCGGATGCGCGATCGCGGAATCTCCGGGCGTTCGACGGTGCTGATGATCTATGGGCTCACCGCGGCAACCGGCTGCGCGGGGTTGCTGCTCGCGAGGGTCGAGCCGTGGATGGCGATCGTGCTCGGCGTGCAGATCGTGGTGCTGCTCGCGACGCTCGGGTATTTCGAGCACCGGTTCGCGGCGCGGAAGAGCAACGATGACTGAGCACAAGCCGAGCGAGCAACCCGCGGCCCCGATCCTTGCGTGGTCCATGCTGACGCTGCTGCTCACCGTGGTCTGCGTGCGCACAACGAGCGGTTACACCCCTTTCCCCTGGTGGGACGGTGACCCGTTTACTGATCTGATCGTCCCCACCGGGCTCACGCCGACGACCGCGCTGATCGCGGACCTGCTCATGATGGTTTTTTCGCTCGGCACGGTGGCCGGTGTCCGCAGGGCGGGCGGACGGGTGCTGCTGGTCCCGGGGTTGCTGATCGCGGTCGCGCAGCTCGTCGTCGTGATCCACGCGTTCCGGGATCTCAATACGCTCGTCGGCGGGACGGACCTCATCGCGGCCGTGTGCGCCGGGTACGCGTGCTGGCATGCGATACAGCTGCCCAGAGCACGCGAGATCCTCGCGGGCATCACCCTCTCGCTCGTCTGCGTGCTGGGCGTGATCGGGCTGCACCAGGTGCTCGTCCAGCACCCGCAGACCGTCGCGGAGTTTGAATCGAACAAGTCATCGTTCTTCACATCACGCGGCTGGGCGCCCGAGTCTTTCCAAGCGCGGACCTTTGAACGCAGACTGATGCAGGCGGACCCAACCGCGTGGTTCGGGCTCACGAATGTCTACGCGAGTTTCGCCGGTGCGATGGGGGTCGGGCTGCTCGTCCTCGCGTGGCGGACCGGCAAGCACTGGTCGAAAGGAGTGCTCGGGCTCGCGGGGATCGGCGGCGTGGGGCTCGTCGTGTTCTCCGGCTCGACCGGCGCACTGGGCGCGGTCGTGATCGGGCTGGTGATCCTGATGGTGGGCGCGAAGTTCGGGCGCGTGCGCACAGGACCCCTGATCGTGGTGGCGAGCGTGCTGGTGGTCCTCGCCGTCATCGCACGCGGGTTCGTCGGCGAGCGGATCGGTGAGCTGAGCCTGCTGTTCCGTTCGCAGTACATGCTCGGCGCGTGGCGGGCGTGGGTGGAGCACCCGATCCTCGGCGTGGGGTCGGGCAACTTCCAGGAGGCGTACGCGAGGCTCAAGCCCCCCACCTCACCCGAGGATGTCGCGTCGCCGCACTCGATCGGGTTTGACTTTGTCTCGACGCTCGGTGTGGGCGGCATCGCCCTGCTCGGCGTGCTGGCGACGCTGGTCTGGTCCATCGGGAAAAGATCGGAGCCGATCACGGGGATCGGCGATCCAACGAAGCGGATCCTGTTGCGGGTGATCGGGGCGGTGGTGTTTATCTCGTTCGCGATTTCGATCCGCCTGGCGATGGGTGCATCGACGCTGGAGCTCATCGGGGTGCAGGCGGTCGGGACACTGGCGTGGTTCGGGCTCGCGTGGGTGATCGCGGTGCGTGCGCACGGATCGGCGTGCCGATGGGCGCTCGCGGGCGCATCGGCGGTGCTGATGATCCACGGGCAGCTCGATCTCACGCCGACCTCCGGCGTGTCGGCGGGGTTGTTCGCGGTGATGATCGGGTCGGCGGGCAGTGTGCCCACCAGCGAGTCTTGTTCCATGCCGGGCGTCCTGAAGGAGCGATTGCTCGCTGTGGGCGTTGCCGTTATGGGCGTACTGCTCGTGTGGAAGGGTTCGTGGCTGTTCGGATGGGAGCGATCGATCGACCGGGCGGGCGAAGGTGCTCATCGATTCGCGATGCTGGATCTCGCCGAGGCCGGCGACGAGCTTGACCAGTGGCATCGTGCGTGGTCGGCACACGAGGGAGCCGCCGGAGATCTGGTCCCCGCGCTCAAGCGACGCCCGGAGCATCTGCCGACACGGATCGCGCTCACGGAGCAGCTGATGTGGCTTGGGACGGACTCGCTCCGGAGTTTCGACGACGAGAAAAACGGCGAGCAAATGTGGGCGATGGCGGTCAGCACCGCGGACTTCCCGGTTGATGAGCCTGGACACACGCCCGGCGAGCATCGTTGGGCCGGGACGGTGCTGATGGGGCATGCCGAGGCGATGGGTAGCGTTCAGCACGGGGTCGCGGAGCGGCTGCGGGGGCTGATGCATTGGGAGCGTGCCGCGGCGTTCACCCCCCACGACCCGGATCTCGCGGTGATGATTATGGATGGGTATCTCCGGCTGGGGGATCGGGAAGCCGCCCGTCGATGGGCGATCAGGGCCCTTGCGATCAACGAGCGGATGCATCTGGACCCCCTCCGTCAGTTCGATCCGATGACGCTCCAGCGGGTGGAAGAGACGGCAGAATAAGCCCCTAGGAAGCGTGGATAATTGGTTGATTGGGCGGGATTTGGGGCTACGATTCTGGACTTGGGTTCCGTAGCCCTGATTTTGGGCATTTTCTGGAATCCGTTGTGTGACAAGACTTTGGCGTTTTACTCTCCCGGTTTGTGAGCCGTCTCTACCGGGTGATGCGAGGAGTGCACCGATATGGACGAGCCATCCGAACCCGAACCGGCCGGAGATGTGTCCATCGATGCGCTCGGCTGAATCCTGCAGCGAGCGACCAATGACCCCCTGAACCCTGAAAACCGAATCCGCCTCGCATCACGATGCCGGGCATCGTGATCGCCGCCGGGAGTAGCCGTCGGCAGCAACCAGAAGAACCGACGACGACAACGACCTGAAGAGGAACCAGAAACCATGGCAACCGACCTTTCAAACATCCGAAACATCGGCATCGCGGCCCACATCGACGCGGGCAAGACC
>JAGQOC010000120.1 GCA_020427745.1 Phycisphaerales bacterium
GTGCGGTTCTCGAACTCGCGGATGAGTTGCATGTCGTGGAGCCACTTGAGCATCATCGCCTTGGTCGGTTTCCCGGCGTGGGCGGTCTGCGAATCTGCTTTCGTGGGGTTGGCGTTGGTGGCCGGCGCTTGGGTCATGGCGTCGTCGTCCTTGGGGTTGTTCTTCGTCGGGCGGTTGTGCAACTGCGGCTCCTTCGTCGTGAATCGTCCGGGCTGTGCACGCGTGGATCCGGGCCGGGAGATGCCCGGCTTGTTCGCGGGTCCAGTATAGAGGATCCCCCATGCAGCGACAACGCCGGGCATCGGGATCCGCGTGGGAAGATTCGTCTTTTTTTCGTACCTGGATGCGGTTTACGCGCGGGCATTGCGGACCGCGAGAACCCCAGCCCCGAGGACGACGACGCTGGTGATCCCGATGACCCAGAGCCGGAAGTGTTCCGGATCGTCCGGAGCGAGGACGAGCCCGAGGAGCCCGCAGGCGGGCCCGAGGGTGTAGCCGAGTCCGATAAAGGCCTCGTGCTTGCCCCCGGCATCGATCTCGGCGGACTCAACGGCGAGGGCGTAATAGAGGGCTCCGCAGTAGGTCATCGCGATCCCGATCCCCATGATCGCGAGCCCGGAGACCAGCATCGTCATGCCGACATTCGGGAAGCTGGGGGCGAGCATGCAGGTCGCGAAGCCGAGCAGGAGCAGCCCCATCCCGGTCCAGGGCGTCCACCAGCGTCCGTGCCAGCCGTGCCAGCGTTCGAAGAAACCGAAGAGCAGCACGCGGGCGATTAGCCAGGAACTCGCGATGGGGGTCCACCAGGGGACGGGGATGCCGAGCTTCTCCTCGACGACCGGCAGCAGCGGCGAGAGGACGGACATCACCACATACGACGCGATGAGCAGGATCCGGAAGGTCCGCAGCAGCGGCTTGTAGGATTCGGGGGCGTGCTCGTGGTCCTCATCGATGTGGTTCGCGGGATCGCTCGGGAAAACGCGGAGGACAACGACCATGACGAGGTGGAGGCTGCCGAGGATGGAGAGGATGAGCATCGGGTGCTCTTTGAGCAGCGGTGCCATGAACCAGTAGGCCGCGACGAGCGCCCCGGACCAGACGATGTTGAATCGTCCGATGGCGCGACGCAGTCGTTTCCCCGAGCGCCCGCCGGAGAGGTAGCTCTCGACGATCGGCCACATCAATCCGGTCGCGGGGGAGAACACCAGGACAAGCACCCAGAAGGAGAGCTCGGTCCATCCGGGAGCGAAGCGAGCCGCGAGCAGCGGGAGCTGGCACACGAGCGTGATGAGGACGAGCACAAGCGCGAGGGCACCCCGCGTGCCCAGCCAGGCATGGCGTTTGGTGAATCGGCGGACGATCCGCCCCGCGAGCAGAGCGCCCGCGATGTACGAGCCCCCGAGCGCGAGCGTCAGCAGCAGGTTCATCCGCTTGGAGTAGTCCAGGCCCTGGGTCGCGATGAACGAGATCCCGGTGGTGACGATCCCCGTGCCGACCGAGCCGAGGAAGGTCAGCGTGAGCACCGCCCAGAGCGGGGCCCGGGAGCCCACAGGGGGGGGCGTTGAAGACGGGATGGGCGGGGTCGTTGCCATTCGTGCGGCGCGATCGTAGACTCACCCCGGCCCGGTGGTTTTCCTCGGGCGGACAAGTGATTGGTCCCGTAGCTCAACTGGATAGAGTGTCGGCCTCCGAAGCCGAAGGTTCTGCGTTCGAATCGCAGCGGGATCGTTTGAAAGCCCTCCAATAGTGGGGGGCTTTTTCATGCACTGAGCATGCTGCAACATCTGTTTGTTGGTTTTTGTATGATCGGGCATGAAGAAAGCCCTCAAGATCATCCTGCTTGTGAGTGTCGTGATCGTGCTGCTGCTGGCGAGCCTCGCGGTCTGGGGGTACTACGCGTTCTTGCACACGGCTCCGCTGACCTCTGAGGAGGCCGCGGAGCTTGAGGTGGACTGGACGCCCATCACCCACGGCAACTGGTCACCCTGGGTCCTCGCCGCCGACGGCACACGCGAGTGGAACCCGGCCAAGAGCTTCAACGACTGGTTGGCGAGGGCGCCCGAGGAGGACAAGGCGTGGGCGGAGCTGCTCGATATCCGCTACGCGCATAGCAAATACTACGACAATGCAGACATCACCAACCAGCCCATGTACCCGACACGATGGGCGAAGTCCGTCGCGTTGCTGGACACCGATGAAGCGGCGGTGGTCTTCGATCGGATGCTTGCGGCGTTCAACCGCCCGCTGATGGGCGCGGGGATCTCCAACGGGGAGAACCCGATCCTGGTCGAAACGGCTCAGAAGTACGGCGAGGAATGGACCAAGAGCGCGGTGATGGACGGGCCTGGTGCGGAGGTCGAAATGATCGGGGTTCTGCTCCCCGCGCTCGGTATGCAGCGGAACATGGGCGACTTTGTGCTTGCGTATTCGTCCAGACGGCTCGAGCTCCGCGAGCCCGGTGCCTTCCTCGACGGGTGCTCCGCGGTGATGCACCACTCGGCAACCGCCAACGAGATGCCCGCCATGATCGGTGATCTCGTGAAAATGGCGATGCGGATGCAGGTGACTCAGACGATCGACTGGGCGATTGACCAGCACCATGACGCGTTCACGGACGAGCAGCTCGCCCGGCTCGATGAGTTGCTCGCGGATCCGGAGCTCTTCGGTGTCCAGTGGCAGGGCGAGGCGCTGATGTTCGAGGACACGGTCCGCCGATTCGCCGACGAGAACGGCTCACTCAGTCCGTGGTCGCTCCGCAAGAAGGCGTCACAAGTCGGGAGCTCGACTCTCGGGCCGGCGACCGATCTCCCGGTTTCGCAGATGAACGCGTCGGCGCAGCGCCTGATCTACATCCACCAGCAGGTGCTCAAGCGTGATCTTGCCGATGTGAATGATCCTGATTTCGCTTCCGGCTGGTCGTTCTACCAGTCCCAGCGATCGCAGCTCGGCAAGTTCGAGCAGCTCACGCTGGACCTTCTCCTGCCCGCGCTCAGCAAGGCAAAGAACACCTCGATGAGCGACCAGCAGTACGCCAATGCGGTGAGGTTCGCGATCGCAGCTCGGCGTCATCAGCTCCGCCATGGGGCACTCCCCGGGGTCGGCGAGCCCATCGATGCGGATCTCATCGCGGGTTTGGATCTTTCGGATCCATTCACGGGCGAGCCGCTTACATATCAACGCACCGAGGACGGCTTCCGGATCCTTCCGAGCCACCCCGAAGACGAGCCCGATGTTGTCCTCTGGCCCAAGCAATACGAGCCGATCATCGAGGATGACGAGCCGGAGTACTACGACTGGGAGCTCGAAGGGCTGACGGAAGAGCAGAAAGAAGAAATGCTGAACAGCCCCTAACGCAGCGGCTTGTCGCAGTTGACGCCGAACTTCTTGCAGATCGGGTGATCGTGCTTGCAGTTGGGTCTCGCGGTGCAGCTGTAGCGCCCGTGGAAGACCATCGCGTGCCCGAGCTCGGTCCATCGTTTGCGTGGGAACAGCGCCATGAGCTTCTTCTCGATCATCGCGGTGTTGCTCTTGGGCTCGTCGACGATGCCCCATCGCCAGCTCAGTCGTTGGACATGGGTGTCGACGGTGATGCCATCCTGGATATCGAAGCAGTTGCCGAGGACGACATTGGCGGTCTTGCGCGCGACACCCCGGAGGGTGAGCAGGTCTTCCATGGTGTTCGGCACCTGCCCGCCATAGTGCTCGACGACGCGTTTCATCGCCTCGTGGATGGACTTTGATTTGTTGCGGAAGAGTCCGATGGTTTTGATATACGGCTGGATCTTCTCCGGGGACGACTTGGCGTAGTCCGCGGGCGATCTGAAGGCCTTGAACAACCCCGGTGTCGCTTTGTTCACGCCCGCATCGGTCGATTGCGCGGAGAGGATCGTCGCGATCAGGAGCTCGTGTGGGTTGGAGAAGGTCAGCTCGCAGTGCGAGTCCGGGTAGTGCTTCCGCAGCGCGTTGGCGATCTTGAGCGCGTGGGCTCGTTCTTCGCTGGACACCTTCGGCAGCGCGAACGGGAGATCGCGGAGCCCGACCGGGTTGTCCTTCCCCCTGGGGTGCGGCGTTCGGCTCACGCGTTGTTCTCCGTAGGTTTCGAATGCTGCTCACAGGTCCACACGCCGAGGACGAACGCAACGAGCGCGGCGATCGTTGTGCCGCCAATAGACCGGGATGCGGTTGTATGCAGCGCTAGGAATGCGTCCTTGTGCATATCCGCGGTGAGATTGTCCCCGATCGCCGCGGCATCCCAGTACGCCTTCAGATCATTGTGCATGCCGGGCATCAGCACAAAGAGGTGGTAGCTCAGTATCCCGAGCGCGATGCAGAGGATGACCGAACGAGCGACTCTGGCGAGGGTGTTGAGCGAGTAGCCCAGCATGAGCATCGCGATGAGCGACGCGAGGGCCGTCGCGGCGCAGACAAACTGGACGGTATCGACGAGGAGGAACACACGCCCCGCGATATTCCCCGCCGCGAGGGTACTGTGGTCGCCCGTGTAGTCGGGGTATGCGCCGAGAGTCGGGTTGAGGGTTCGCATCGTGGGAAAGACGATCGCCGCGACAATGCCACTCATCGCGGCGGCGCCCACCCAGAGCGCGAGGGCGAGCAGGTGGATCGTCTGGGCGGCCCGGAAAACCGTGGGTGTACGCATGATCTATCATAGTGCGTGCGGATCGGCCCGGACATCGCGGTCTCGACAGCGGGCGTGAGCGTGCCCGGTGGGAGCGTCACACCTCGATCCCTGCTCGATTGGGTCGCTCAGCAGCGTGTGCGGGGAGTCGTTATTGACGGCGCGGCACCCGGGTTCCGCGCACGCGAGCTCGGTCGGTCAGCGCGCCGTGACCTCGCGGCCTCGCTGCGGAGACGCGAGCTCGAGTTCGCGGGGCTCGATCTGTGGATCCCCGCGGATCATTTCTCGGATCCGCAGCAATGCCAGAGAGCATCCGACGCGGTTGTGAGCGGCGCAGAACTCGCGGGAGAACTCAGCGATCTTGTCGGCGGAAGCTCAGTTCCGATCCTCTCGATCATGACACCCGCATCCGTTGATCCGGCACTCCTCGTGTTGATGGGTGGGCAGGCGTCGAAGTTCGGCGTCACGATCGCGGACCATCGGGCTCACGATCCGGACACATCGCCCGCGGGTGTGCAGATCGGGGTTGATCCGGCATCGGTTCTGTTCGCCGGCGGCGATCCGGTGCACGCCGTGCACAATGCGGGCAAGCAACTCACGGCGGTACGGCTCGATGATGTCAACGCGATGGGGCGCTGCCCGGTCGACGCTGAGGGCGGGCGGCTGGATGTGACGGCCTACAAGGCCGCGATCGTGCTCGGCTCGCTCCGCTGGATCACGGTCGATCTCCGCCAGCTCCCCGAGCCCACCCGATGTCTGTCCATGGCCCGTGCGGCATGGGAAACGGCCCTCGGGCTGCCCTGATCCGCGGGATTCCGGGTGATTTGGTGCGTCCGGGAAACTTTTTCGGCGTTCGCTCGTAGAACCTGCGAGGGGTGGCACGCCCGGTAAGGGCGGGAATGAAGCACCCTCACGGGATGTTGACCCGGTGTGCTCATGCGAGCCGATGAATGAGAAAATACCCATCCGACGGGGCAAGCCCTGTGGGAACAACGATTTGGAACGGAGCCCGAATGAACCCATTTGTACACACCGCGGCGGCCTTTGGAATCCTGAGTCTCTCCGGCGCGCTCTGGATGCCGACGGCTCCAGCATTGGCGAACAAGCCCGCGACGATCGACACTTCTGCTGTACTGACCCCTTCCGCCTCCGAGGTCTGGCAAGCCGCACGCAACGGCGACAGCGATGCGCTGAACTCGCTGCTCGAGCCGAGTAGCTGGAGCGCCACTGATCTTGGAGAGTCGCTTGTTCAATCACTCGAGCTCCTCCGAAACAACGAGGGTCTCCGCGAGGAGCACCGCACCGAGCAGATCGAGAAAGCGAGCACGGAACTCGACGAGAATCTCGCGGCGTACGATGAGACCGCGTCGCCGGTCGAGCTGAGCAAGGCCCTCGCGTCGGCGATCGGGCTGCAGCTGCTCTACGAGAACGACGACCAGTTCTTCTCCGACGAGCGCATCAAGCGTGCGATCGAGCTCGGGGACAAGGCCGCCCACGCCGCGGAGAACGCCGGGGACTGGATGATGGCGAGCGAGCTGTACTACCGGCTTGACGCGATCTTCGATCCCAACGGTCCCTACAAGGCCGACTCGGACCGGCTCAGCCAGCGGCTGACCATGATCCGCATGTACACCCCCGAACGCCTCTGGGAGATCCGCAACCAGCGCCGGCTCGATGAAGGGCTCGATGCGCTCCCCGCGTACAACGCCTACGGCGACGACTACCACGAGAAGCTCGTGGGGGTAAACTCCGTCACTGTCCGCA
Organism: Phycisphaerales bacterium; assembly: GCA_020427745.1. Taxonomy (GTDB): domain Bacteria; phylum Planctomycetota; class Phycisphaerae; order Phycisphaerales; family UBA1924; genus UBA1924. The sequence continues at coordinate 6,401 of JAGQOC010000120.1, forward strand.
CGGCGATCCAGCGTGCGGCGTCGCAGCATGTCGGACGCAAGACTCGTCAGCACCCCGACGGCGTGACGATGAATGATCTGATCCTCGGGGGGCTCCACGCCGTCCGGACCATGGCGACAACGAGCGACCTCAAGGCCGCGTTCCCCGAGCTGGGCGACCGGGAAAAGCTCGCATCGTTCCTCTCCGTGGTCGATGAGCAGATCGCACGGATCGAGATGGCGGACCGCACCGCGAGCGCCTACGACCTCCGCCGAGCGGTGGACGCCGTGATCGGCGCGAGCAGCGAGAGCGTCAGCATCCTCGAGCCCGCCCTGCTCCACGAGTTCGGCAACGGCGCGATGGGCGAGCTTGACCCGTACACCGCGATCATCTGGCCCGACGAGATCGCACGATTCTCGCGATCAACACAGGGCGAGTTCATCGGGGTCGGCATCCAGATCCAGCTCGACGAGCTCCAGAACATCAAGATCATCACCCCGCTCGAGGGAACCCCCGCCCAGCGGGCCGGGATCCGCTCCGGTGACATCATCAAGAAGATCGATGGCACCACCGCGGTCGGTCTAGGGCTCGACCAAGCCGTCGAGATCATCACCGGTCCAGCGGACACGAGCGTCACGCTGACCGTCGAACGCGCCGACGAAGAAACGGACGCGGTCAAGGAGCTCGAGTTCACGGTCCTCCGCAAGCGGATCGATCTCCCCAGTGTCAAGGGCTGGTCGAAGTTCGGCCCGGGCGACGAGGACTGGAACTACATGGTCGATCCGCAGGCGGGCATCGGCTATGTACGCCTCACCGGGTTCACGAACGACACCACACGCGATTTCGATCGCGCGGTCAAGAATATGAAAGACCAGGGGCTCAACGCGTTGATCCTTGATCTCCGCTACAACCCGGGCGGGCTGCTCGACCAGGCGGTCTCGATGGCAAGCCGCTTCGTGCCCGATGGCATGATCGTCAAAACCGTCGATGCCTCGGGCATTACCCAGGAACAGCAGGACGCGTTGCCCGTGAGCCCGCGTCTGTCGCTCTCGGATATCCCGGTGATCGTGCTTGTCAACGAGGGCTCCGCGTCCGCGAGCGAGATCCTCTCCGGCGCGATCCAGGCGGCTGCGCATCAGGACAAGATCCAGGCGCTCGTGCTCGGGCACCGCAGCTTCGGCAAGGGCAGCGTGCAGAATGTCTACATGCTCCCGGGCGGCGCCGCGGCGATGAAGGTCACAACCCATCACTACCGCGTCGATTCGCCGCGTATGGTCCACAAGGTCCCCGGCGCGACGGAGTGGGGGATCGAGCCGGACCTCACCGTCGCGATGCTCCCGAGCCAGCAGGCCGATGCGCTGTTGCTCCGGCGTGACGCCGATGTCCTCCCGCTCGACGAGAACGGGAACATCATCGAGGACGCCGACCGCCCGGATCCCAACTCGCTGATCACCGACGGCACCGACCTCCAGGTCGAGACCGCGCTCGTGCTGCTGCAGACGCAGGCTGCGTCCAAGATTGGCAAGCCGGCGGCGATGAACGATTGATCAATCAGACTGACTTCTCTCAGCACCCCATGGTGGATCATGGGGTGTTTTTACGCGCGGAACAGCGCCGGCTCGAGATCCCCGCGGAGATACAGCGGGTGCTTGGGATACCCGTGCTTAGTGATGGCGAGGCAGTGCGGCTCACAGTGAGGGGTGAGAAGGTCGATAACCTCCTCGTGACGATTGTTGAGTGATGCGTGGGTGCCCCAGCCCACAATGACAAGGTCCGCACGCTTGGCGAGTTTCACGATGCTCTTGTCGTTGTCCGGCCCGACGGGGTCGGTGGTCTTCTTGAGCCCCTTGGGGTCCGTCGACCGCAGGGCGAAGATATTGCACACATCCATCGTGTGAAAACCCCAGCGTTTGGCGTACCCGAAGCACCGGGTGAGGGTCGGGTCAAGAACCCTCGCGTCGGCGGTCGATGGATTGAGCAGGCAGAAGCACACCCGCTTCCCGCCGGGTGCCCATCGGCGTCCCAGCGTGTAGCGATACAACCCGTCGTCACTGAAAGTCGCCCAGCCTCGCATCCAACAAGTCTACGGTGCAATCGCTCCACGGGGCGGGCGTTGAGCAACCGAAGGAGATCGTTATGCGGATCAAAAAA
>JAGQOC010000013.1 GCA_020427745.1 Phycisphaerales bacterium
TTCATCCTGCCGCACGCCAAGGTGATGATCCACCAGCCCTACGGCGGGATCACGGGTCAGGCCGAGGACATCAAGCTCCAGGCCGAGCAGATCATCAAGAGCAAGCAGACGCTGATCGACATCATCGCGGAGAACACCGGGCAGAGCGCCGAGCGCGTCCGTGAGGACTCTGAGCGGGACAAGTACTTCGATGCACAGGCGGCCAAGGCGTACGGCCTGGTCGACGAGGTGCTCGTCGAGCCGCCCAAGGACATGCCCAAGCTCTGAGCGCCGGACGCAAGACACACGCGAGATCGCGGATCGTTTGTTCCAAGGACACCCACAGCCCACCAACAGGTTGAAGACACCATGACCACCCCAAGCTCCTACCTTGTCCCCATCGTGATCGAGAACTCCGGGCGCGGCGAGCGCTCGTACGACATCTTCTCACGCCTGCTCAAGGACCGTATCATCTTCGTCACCGGCGGGATCATGGACGAGATGGCCAACCTCATCGTTGCCCAGCTCCTCTTCCTCGCCAACGAGGACGGCAACGCGGACATCCACCTCTATGTCAACTCCCCGGGCGGGTCCGTCACCGCCGGTCTCGGGATCGTCGACACGATGAACTACATCAAGCCCGATGTCTGCACCTACATCATCGGGCAGGCGGCGTCGATGGGATCCGTCATCGCGTGCTCCGGCACCAAAGGGAAACGCTACGCCCTCAAGAACGCACGCAACCTCATGCACCAGCCGCTGCTCTCGGGCGTCATGGAAGGGCAGGCAACCGACCTCGAGATCGAAGCGAAGGAGATGCTCCGTCTCCGCGATCGGCTCTACAGCATCTACTCCGAGGCGACGGGGCAGACCCAGGAGAAGGTCCACAAGGACTGCGACCGCAACCTCTGGCTCGATGAAAAAGAGATGAAAGAGTACGGTTTGATCGACGAGGCACTCGAGCACATGCCGATCTCCAACGCCTAACACGAAACCCAACGAAATAGCAAGGCCCGGCAAACCCGGGCTTTTTTCTTGCGCGGGGTCCCCAAATCGAGTCGGGTATCCGTTTCTGGTACACTGGTGCCGTCACACTCCACTGCATCAGGAAAGGGGATTACTAATGGTTGGTCTTGCCGAGCTCTGGCTCCCGATTCTTGTCTCCGGCGTCGCGGTCTTCATCGTCAGCGCCATCATCTGGATGGCCCTCGGGTACCACAAGCCCGACATCAAGTTCCTCGACAACGAGGAGGACTTCGACAACGCGATCCGCCTGCTGAATATCAAGCCCGGGCTGTACATGTTCCCCGGATGCCACGGCAAGGACTTGAAGTCCGAGGCGTTCCAGACCCGGTGGAAAGCGGGGCCCTGGGGAATCATCACGATCTATCCAAAGGCGCCGAGTTTCGCGTTCAACCTGCTCCGCTGCTTCCTGACATACCTCGCGATCTCCGCGATCGCCGGGTACCTCGCGGGCATCGGGCTTGCGCCGGGGACCGAGTACATGCGCGTGTTCCGCGTGGTCGGCACCGCGGCGTTGCTCGGGCACTGCTTTGGCGGGCTCGCCAATGACTACTTCCTCGGCAAACCCGCACGGTTCATCATCACCGGGCTGGTCGACGGCGTGGTCTTCGCGCTTGTCACCGCGGGCATCTTCGCGGCTATGTGGCCCAGCGCGCCGACACCCTAACCGGCTCGTTCATCCGCGACTTTGCTGGCAGAACAGCGGATCTCGGTGTACGCATTGGTATGAACACCACCCTCTCCGCCGCACTGCTGCTCACTTGTTGCACACTCAACACCGCGAGCGGCTCTGTGGTCACCTACCGCATCGAGGGGCTGGTGCGCTCGATCGAGTACCTCAGCGATCCGCAGTTCGCCGATCTCGGGCTCGGTGGGCCGGTATCGATCGATCTTGTCTTCGACGATGATGCCGCGCCGATCCTCAGCGAGGGCGCGATGAGCACCTGGACCTACCGCACCGGGCTGTCGACCTTCCGGGTCGGCAACCACGCCTACACCCCCGAGAACCTCGACGGGTGGAACAGCTTTTCGTTCACCAACAGCCCGTCGGAGGACGGCGAGCCCGATCGGCTCACGGTCGGCGGGCAGATGTCGGAGAAGGGTGAGCCGGGCAACTTCTTTGTGCAGATCAATCTGGACTCGAACTTCGTCGCGGGTGACCAAGCGGCGGTTTTCCCACCGCTCACCGCCCCGTCCATCGAGCCGGTCTCGAGCGTCGGGTACTTCAATGTTGGCAACCCCGCGGCTGGGGTTGCGCTCTCGTGGGAGGTCAGCGCGATCCGGAGGGTGCCCGCGCCGGGCGGGCTGATGCTTGCGTGTATCGGACTCGCGTCCACAGTTCGACGCCGGCGATAGACACCAGGGACACCCGCGGCGATCCCGAGAAAGACGCATTGCGTGCACGCCTGTTCCGGTGGATGTCTACACTCGGCGATGCCCCAGCCGACGACGACGCAGTACCCGCACACGAAGAAGGGGCTGCTCTACGCCTCGGTCGCGTTTGGCTGGTGGGCGGTGATTGTGCCGACCTATTTCCGGGTCCTGACCAAGAACGGCGCGGACCCGATGGAAGTGCTCGCCCAGCGCGTGGTCTTCGGGCTGCCGATCCTGCTCGTCATGCTCGCGTTCTCGCGTCAGCTCGGCGTGTTCGTGAAGGCGGCAACGACAAGAACCTCGCTCCGAGTCCTCATCCCATCCACGATCCTGATCGGGATCAACTGGTACTTTTTCATCTATGCAGTGAGCACGGATCGGCTGAGCCACGCGTCGATGGGCTACTACATCAACCCGCTGTTCTCGATCGCGCTGGGGTACATCTTCCTCGGCGAGCGTCCGCGCCCGGTGCAGTGGGGCGCGATCTGCCTCGCGGCGATCGCGGTTGTCGTGATGGGGATCGCGGAGCTCACCGCCTCGGGCTCGAAGGGTTTGCCGTGGATCTCTGTCCTGCTGCCCGCGAGCTTCGGGCTCTACGGGCTGCTGCGCAAGAAGGCCGATGTCGGCGCTTCGGTCGGGCTGTGCTTCGAGATGGTGCTGCTGCTCCCGCTGTGCGCCGTGCTGATTGTCTTCCTCGAACACTCGGGCAGGGGGGTGTTCCTCGCGGACGCGACCCCGTCGTGGGTGAGCGTGCTTATGGTGCTCGGCGGAGCGATCACGATTATCCCGCTGATCTGTTTCACGAACGCCGTGCGTCTGCTGCCCCTGGGAACAGTCGGGCTGCTGCAGTACACCGCACCGACCGGACAGTTTTTACTGTCGGTTGTATTCTTCGGCGAGCACTTCACGCCGCTGAAGTTCACCGCCTTCGGGATTATCTGGCTCGCGGTGAGCATCTACGCCTTCGACATGGTCCGCGGTCAGCGGCAAACACGGGCGGCGATCGAGAAAACAGAGCTGCTCGAATAGCAGTACGAACAAGTTTTCGCTGTTCTTGAGAAAATCGGAGATCATTTGTGTCAGCAGTGATCCACGATCCCGGTCATACTGATGCCATGACCAACACAACCAACACAACCAACACAACCGAAGACCGTCTCGTATCGCTCGAACGCTCCAACCACCGCTGGCGCCTTGTCGCCGTGGGATTGGGCACCCTGCTCGCGGGGTTCCTCATCGGGGGGATGGGGCAGCCCAGCACGCAGTTCGACGGCGGCGAGGTCGTCGGTGTCGCGGGCACGGGCGACGAGATCTACCGCGTCCACCGCGACGGCTCTGTGACTTATCTGAAGATCAAGAACGGCAACCGCACCGCCGAGGGGCTCTGGGACTGGGGCAGGGTGCTGATCGACCACAGCTACCAGAACAAGGACAAGCGTTAAACCCGGTCGCTCATCGCGAGCACCCGGACACCGATCGCCGACGCGATCGCCGGTGCCTGCGCAGGATCGATGATGAGTCCGGCGAGGGATGCATGATCGAGGGCAATCCCGTCGATCATGCTCCCGCGGAGATCGAGCAGCTTGATCCGGGCTCCGGCTAATCGGAGATCCCGCGCGTCGCAGCCGTGGATCGCGCAGGACTCGATCTGTGCGCCGCCCAGATCCAATCCCGTGAGCCGACAGTCGTTGAAGCAAACCCTGGCGATGGTCGATTCGCTGAGCATCAGGTCGGGCGCTTTGCAGTGATTGAAGACGACATCGCGGAACTCCGCCCCGCGTGCGTCGACCCCGGTGAGCTTGCAGCCATTGAGGAGCGTACGGACGATCCTTGCGTCGACCCAGGTCGCCGACGACGCGTCGGCCCGTTCGAAGCGGGTGTCGATACACCGCATCGAAGGCAACCGTGAGCCCACGAGCACCGCGCCCTCGATGACGGATTCCCGGATCACCAACGAACGCGCCGCAACCGGTGAAACGCTCACGCCGAGCAGCCGGGCGCCGTCGAGCTCCGCGCGATCCACCAGCGAACCCGCGTGCATCTCATGGAGGAGTGCTTCATCGAACGCATCGGGTTGCTCGGGCTCGATGCGTGGGACCATGCCTTATACCGCCGCGTGCGGGAGCGGGAAGCGGACGCACAGCGCACGCACCTCGGTCCGGACCTGCGAGATGGTCGGCTCGTCACCGCGTGACTCGATCACGCGGTTGATCCACGATGCGATCTGCTGCATCTCCGATTCTCCGAAGCCGCGTGTTGTCGTCGCGGGGGTGCCGAGGCGGAGACCGGAGGTGATCATGGGCGAGCGGGGGTCGTCGGGGATGCCGTTCTTGTTGGTGATGATCCCGGCGTCCTCGAGCCATTTCTCGCAGTCCTTGCCCGTGAGCTCCGCGTCCTTCTCGAGCAGGCTGACGAGCATGAGGTGGTTGTCGGTCCCGCCGGAGGTGATCCGGTAGCCGTGCTCTGTCATCGCCTTGGCGAGCGTCTGGGCGTTCTTGACGACCCGCTGCTGGTAGTCCCTGAACCCGGGCTGGAGCGCCTCGCCGAACGCGACGGCCTTGGCGGTGATGATGTGCATCAGCGGCCCGCCCTGCACCCCCGGGAACACATTGCGGTTGATGAGCTTGTTCATCTCCTCGTCGTTGGTCATGATGA
>JAGQOC010000014.1 GCA_020427745.1 Phycisphaerales bacterium
GGCTCGACGCCGATGTCGAGCATACGGGTGACGGTCGACGCCGAGTCGTTGGTGTGCACCGTCGAGAACACCAAGTGGCCGGTGAGCGATGCTTGCACGGCAATTTCGGCGGTTTCCAGGTCGCGGATCTCACCGACGAGCACCACGTCCGGGTCCTGGCGCAGCGTGGCGCGCAGACCCGAGGCGAAGGTGAAGTTGATCTTCGGGTTGACCTGCATCTGCCCGATCCCCTCGAGCTGGTACTCGACGGGATCCTCGATCGTGAGGATGTTCTTGTCGGGCGTATTGATCCGGCTGAGCGCCGCGTAGAGCGTGGTCGTCTTCCCGCTACCGGTCGGCCCGGTGACGAGGATGATCCCGTGGGGCTTGGTGATCATCTCGCCGAAGTGCTTGGTGACATCCGCGGGCATCCCCAGATCCGCCACGGTACCGATCGTGCTCGCCGAGCTCAGCAGTCGCATGACCGCGTTCTCGCCGTGGATCGTGGGCAGCAGACTGAGGCGAACATCGATCGCCGTTCCCTTGTGCTTGAAGCGGAACTTCCCGTCCTGCGGGCGTCTTGTCTGGGTGACATCGAGGTTCGACATCACCTTGAGGCGTTGGATCATGCCGTCGTGCATGCTCTTGTCGGGACCGCGGTTGGTCTGCAGAACCCCGTCGATGCGATAACGCAGGTGCAGCTGCTTCTCGTCGGGGTTGAGGTGGATATCGCTCGCGCCGAACTCCGCGGCGGAGTAGAGGATCTGGTTAACCGCCGCGACAATCGGCTCCTGGTCGTTGCTGATCTCGAGATCGTCACCGATCGAGACCGACTCGTGCCCCCCGCCCGAATCGAGCGTGTAGGCCCGGACGATTAGTGAGCGGAGCTTGAGAGCGTCCACAACCACCGGATCGATCTGCTTGCGGAGCGCCTGACGGAGCTCGTCGATCGCCTGCAGATCCAGCGGATCCTCCATCGCGACCGTGGCGATATCGCCGAGCACCATCAGCGGGAACACACGCAGACGCTCCGCGATAGTCTTGGACAATCGGCGTGAGTTGCGGATATCCACATCGAAGTGATCGAGCTCGACGAACGGATACTCACAGATCACCGACTTGGCAACCGCGACATCCCGCGCGGATGCGATGTTCAGACGCATGATCGCCTCGTCGAACGGGATCTCGTGCTCGATGATGTACGCGCGGAGCTTGTCCGCGTCCGCGTGCGACATCTTCTGGTCTTCGATCAGTGTCTGGATCACAAACTCCGTGGCGTTCAGCATGACCCACCCCCGAGCTCCCCGCCCCCGAGTTCTTCGATCAATGCCTCGGCCTGCTCGCGGACTTCCTCGGTCGCGTCGGCAAACGACGCCCCGCACAGGTACGCGGGCCGCCGGTCGGTCATCTGAACCCGCATAATCCGAATGAAGCACGACAGAAGAATCCGCTCATCGCCCGGCACCGGGGACTGGACGCGGATCTCAAGCTTGACCCCCCTTGGGAAGAAATAGCCCGAGGCGAACCCGAACCCACCCGTCGAAAAATCCACGAGTTCGACCGGGAGCCACCCCTTCTCATCCGCAACGCCCTTGGCGTAGACCACCGCCTCGCCGTGCTCGGGGGCGACCCGAACCTTTGCCGGCAGGGCGATGTCGTGCCGCTCGCTGCGACGCATCATGAGTCCGCTTCCAGTCATACTTCTGCTCCTGTCCCCTCCCCCAATAGGGGGTTCGGAGCGAGAATCGGCCTCTCGGACCCAGATCTGAGCCCAGAGGTGAAGCAGGGATCCGGATCGGCAACAACCCGAACCGGTCCTAACGATTGGGAGTTCCCGGGAGGGTCCGAGAAGCAGAGAATCTCCGGATTCACTGGCGAGAAGCCGTTGGATTTGCAAGGGGCTGCGAGCTATACTTTTGGACTCGGAACCGATCGGATCCGGGTGCCCGCCCGGCGTGCCCGGGCATCGTTGTTTCCCTTTGAGTAATCATCTCGGCGTGGAGTGTCCACGCCGTATGTTCGTCACCAAAGCGCCCTTGCGCGGGTCCGATCGCCCGCCGGTTACGCTGACAAGGAACGGATCAGTATCATGGCCAACACACTCGTCCAAGACCTCATCGAGTCCGGCATCCACTTCGGGCAGCGCTCGAGCGGGTGGAACCCCAAAATGACCCCGTACATCTACGGGAAGCGTAACGGGATCCACATCATCGACATCAAGGAGACCGTCAAGGGGCTCCTGCTCGCACGCAAGTACATCACCAACACCGTCGCAGGCGGCAAGGATGTCTGCTTCGTCGGCACCAAACGCCAGGCCAAGGGCGTCATCGAGCAACGCGTCGCCGATGTCCAGATGCACTATGTCATCGAGCGCTGGCTCGGCGGCACCCTCACCAACTTCCGCACCATCCGCGACCGACTCAAGAGGCTTGAAGAGCTCGAGGCGATCGAAGAGAACGACAACTTCCAGTCCTACTCCAAGAAAATGGAGTCCCAGCTCCGCCGAGAGATGCGCAAGATCAAGCGCAACCTCGAGGGCATCCGCAACATGAACAAGCTCCCGGGCGCGATCGTCGTGATCGATGTCAACCGCGAGACCACCGCGCTGCGTGAGGCACGCAAGCTCGGGATCCCGACCATCGGTCTGATTGACACCGACGGGGACCCGGATCTCGTCGACATCGCGATCGCGGGCAACGACGACTCGATGCGCTCCATCGATGTCATCGTCCGCGAGCTCTGCAAGGCTGTCGCCGACGGCAAGCAGTCCCGGGTGATCGCGAAGGAAGGCAAGGACGAGTCCGATTCTGGGGCCCCCCGCCGCTCGCGTCGGGCCCAGTTCCGTGCCGACGACTCGGGCGTTGATGCCGGCGCACCCGCTCCTGAAGCGGCACCCGCATCGGCCGATTCCTGATTCGATAGACATATCTCTGACACACCACCACAACCCGCCCATCGCGGCACGCACCGGGCGGGATACTTTCAGCCAACAGGCGGAGAAGAACAATGGCAAACATCAGCGCCAAGGATGTCATGGGGCTCCGGAACCAGACCGGGCTCGCCATGATGGAATGTAAGAAAGCACTCATCGAGGCCGAGGGCGATGTCGAGAAGGCAGAAACCCTCCTCCGCAAGAAACTCAAGGGCAAGATGGAGGGCAAGGCCGACCGCGTCGCCGGCGAGGGACGCATCGGGATCGCGGTCGCGGGTGACAACTCCGCCGCCGCGATCGTCGAGCTCAAGGCCGAGACCGACTTCACCGCGAAGAACGACAAGTTCATCGATGTGACCAACAAGATTGCCCAGCTCGCGCTCGCCGCCCCCGCCGGCTCACCCGAGCCGACCGAGGAGATGAAGAACATCCTCGACGATCTCCGCATCACAACCGGGGAGAACATCTCCATCGGACGCATCGAGAAGCTCGAGGGCAACGGCGCGGTCTACGGGCAGTATGTCCACCACGACGGAAAGACCGGCGTGCTTGTCCAAGCCGAGGGTGACGCATCGGACGAGGTCATGAAGCAGATCGCGATGCATGTCACCGCCGCCATGCCCCGCCCGCTCGGGCTCACCGAGAACGACATCCCGCCGGCGCTCGTCGAGAAAGAGCGTAAGTTCCGGCTTGAGCAGGCGATGGAATCGGGCAAGCCCGAGCAGATCGCCGAGAAGATGGTCGAGGGCGGCATGAAAAAGTTCTTCTCCGAGGTCGCCCTCCTCGAGCAGCCCTTCATCATGGACCCCTCCAAGACGATCAAGGAACTCATCGGCAAGGGCGCAACCCTCACCGCGTTCCACCGCATGCAGGTCGGCGAGTCCGACTAACCCCCGATCATCCCGGCAACCACACACCGCCCCGGACACCCGGGGCGGTTTTTTTGCGGCTACCATCCGCTGATCAACCACACGAAGGGGACAACGCATGGCCATCAAACCCGCTCCCGGCGAGCAGTACACCGTCCGACGACAGGTCTTCAAGTTCTTCGGTGCCGCCTTCCATGTCTACGACAAGGACAACCAGATCATCGGGTACTGCAAGCAGAAGGCATTCAAGCTCAAGGAGGACATCCGCCTCTTCACCTCCGATGCGATGACCAACGAGCTCATCATCCTCAAGGCACGCTCCATCATCGACTTTGGGTCCACCTACGACATCACCCTGCCCGACGGCTCCACACTCGGCTCGCTCCGGCGCAAGGGGCTCAAGTCCACGCTCGTCCGCGACGAGTGGATGATGTTCGACGACGAGGGGACTCAGATCGCGATCATCCGCGAGAAGGGCGCGATCGCGTCGATCCTCCGGAGGGTCCACGAGATATTCTCGCTCATCATGCCTCAGCAGTACGAGATCGTGCGCACCAGCGACTCCGTGACCGTTGCCGAGCTCCGCCAGCATTTTAACCCGTTTATTTTCCGGCTCGGCGTCAAAATCATGGAAGAAGACGAGCACCTCGATGACTTAACACTCCTGGGTACCGCGTGCCTCATCGCCGCGATCGAGGGACGCCAGAGCTAACCGCCCAGCACAAGGAGAATCACGATGACGAGCGAACTGAACCGACGCGAAGCGATCACCTCCCTTGCCGCCCTCGGTGCCGTGGGCGTGGGGCTCACCGCCGGACGCTCGAACGCCGCCCCACTGCTCTCGGCCGACGCGCTCGGCTACGACGCGGTTAAGGGCGAGTACATGCTCCCCGATCTCCCGTACGGCTACGACGCGCTCGAGCCCGCGATCGACGCCGAGACGATGACCATCCACCACGACAAGCACCACGCGGGCTATGTCGCGGGGCTCAACAAAGCGCTCGCGATGCTGCACGCCATCCGCTGGGAGAAGGGCGACCCGGGCACCATCCAGCACTGGGAGCGTCAGCTCAGCTTCCACGCCGGCGGGCATGTCAACCACACCCTCTTCTGGACGGGCATGGCACCCGCAAACCACGGCGGCGGAGGTGAACCGACGGGCAAGCTCGCCGACGCGATCAAACGCGACTTTGGGTCATTCGATAAGTTCTCCTGGCAGTTCCAGGCCGCAGCCAAGAGCGTCGAGGGCTCGGGCTGGGGCTGGCTGGTCTACGAGCCGATGAGTGCCCGTCTGATGATCACCCAGATGCAGAACCAGCAGCAGATGATGTTCGCGGGGGCCGTCCCGCTGCTGGGGGTGGATGTCTGGGAGCACGCGTACTATCTCAGGTACCAGAACCGGCGTGCGGACTACCTCGCGGCGTTCATGGGGATAGTCAACTGGCCCGAGATCGAGCGCCGATTCGCCGCCGCATCTGTGTAAGCGAACTTCATCGCAAAGAAACACCCCGGCAAACCGCGGGGCGTTCCTTTTTTGGCTCTCTCACTCAGCCAACATGCTTGGGATCAAACGCGTCCTGGAGCGCATCGGTCAGGACATTGAACGCGAGCACGAGGACGAACATGAAAAATGTCGCCGCCCCGATCTGCCAGAAGAACCCCGCGGCGACTTCCTGCTTGCTCTGCGAGATCATGATCCCCCAGCTCGCGCCGTTCTTCAGCCCCAGCCCGAGGTAGGTCAGCACGACCTCGCCCTTGATCGCGCCGATGAACAGCAGCGACATATTGATAAAGATCAGGTGCGAGGTGTTGGGCAGGATATGACGCGTAAGGATCCGCCACCGCGAGGCCCCGAGCGCCTGCGCCGCCTGCACATAATCCAGCGCACGGAGCTTGAGCGCCTCGCCGCGCGTCACGCGGCACGGCCCGATCCAGTAGGTCAGCGAGAACGCCGCGTACAGCGGCACGAGCGTCCCCTCAAAACGCGATCCCGTGAACATAAACGCGAGCACCACAAGCAGCACGAGATACGGGATCGACGAGAAGGTCGAGTAGAGCCAGATCACCGCGTGGTCCGCGGCCCCGCCGAAGTAGCCCGCCGCCGCGCCTATCAACGAACCAAACAGCACCGCCATCAGCGAAACGACGACCCCGACCTGGATTGCGACCTTCGCCGAGTACAGCGCCCGGAGCATGATCGACCGCCCCTGCTGGTCCGTGCCGAGCATCATGCGGAACTTGTAGATCAACCCATGCAGCCCGCCCGGGATCGGGTACATCTCGCTGAGGATGGGGTCCAGCTCGTCCACTGTCTGGTAGATCGCCGCGTCCACAACCGGGCCCGCCTTGTCCACAGCCTCACCCAACGCATCGACGACCGTGCTGTCATAGATTGGGGCCATGGGTTCGCCGTCGAATGCAGCGTTCATCGCGTCCTCGAGCGGCGCGAGATCGAAGCCCGCGACCGGATCGTTCTCGATCGCGTTCCGCTTGTACTTCTCGATCAGCACCATAAGCTCGTCGAGCGTGAGCGCGACCTCCTCGCTTGCGAGTTCCGCCGACTCGGAGCCCGGCTCCGCCGACTCATACTGCGCCCGGAACCCGGCGAGCTTCTCCATCGCGATCGTCATCTGCGGCAACGCATCACGCAGCCCGCGCATCGCGTCCTGGCGTGCAACCACACCCTGGGCCTCGTCGAACTTCGCGCGGAGTTCTTCGACGGGCCAATCCGCGAGCTTGCGTTCCGCGAGCGCCACCGAGGCGCGGATCTCCTCCTCCGACCTCGCCTCGGTCGCTCCCGACCCGCCCTCATCGAGCTCGTCGAACATCTTGGAGATATTCTCGAAGTAGTACCCGATCTGCTCCATCCGCTTGCCCGGATTGGAACGCAGCCCGAAACCGGGCATGTTCCCCGCGCCGACGCGCTCGAGTGTCCGCTCGGGCAGCAACGCACCGAGCACGGGGCTCTTGCGGAGATCGAACGCCCCGGTCTTCTGCCCGACCCATGCCGTCCCCTGCATCAGCAGGATCCACCCGAAGAGCAGCAGATACAGCGAGATGATCGCGGAGGCAAACATCGCCCCGCGGTTGCCCACGAACTTTCGCATCGCCGGCGATTCGTTGATCCGATCTCGTAGCTTTCTCATGACAACCTCACCCGCGGATCAACCAACGCGTAGAGCACATCGGTCAGGATATTGGAGGCGATGAACAACGCCGCGAACAACGCCGTGAATGTCTGGATCACCGGGAAATCCTTCGCGACAATCGCGTTGATCAGCGTCCGTCCCATGCCCGGGATACCGAAGTAGACCTCGACGAGGATCGAGCCCGTGATGACAAACGGCAACGAGATCATGATCCGCGTGATGATCGGGATCATCGCGTTCTTGAGCATGTGCACAAACATCACCCGCTTCACGCTCGCACCCTTCGCGCGGGCCGTGCGGATGTAGTCCTTCTGCGATTCCTCAACCATCACCGCACGGTAAAAACGGGTGTCGTACCCGAGCGCGACCACCACATTGATCATCACCGGGAGCATGCAGTACCGCAACCAGTTGCTCGGCCCAAAGAAGAACCAAGGGCTCTCACCCGCGTCGGAGTTCACCGTGACCTGGAACGGCCACCCGTCCACCAGCTCGCCCATCTTGAACGCCCCGAAATACTGCCCGATGATGATGTACACCAGTACCGAGATGCTCATCCCGATCACCGCGAGGAACATCAGCATCCGATCTGTGAACCGCCCGCGGTTGAACGCGGAGACCAGCCCCACGCAGATCGCGATCGTCGCCGTGATCAACAGCGTCGGGACCGTCACCGCCATTGATGGAGGCACCGCGTTGGCAATCATCTCCGAGACTGGGAATCCCTGGTCCCAGCTCCGCTCACTGAAATCCAGCGTCACAAGCTTTTTGAGGAACATGCCATACTGAACAATCAGGGGTTTGTCCATCCCCATGTCGTGTTTCAGCAATGCGATCTGCTCCGGGCCCGCGTTCTTCCCCAGCTGCGCCGAGACCGGGTCGTTCACCCGCAGCGCGATCATCAGGACGAGCACGATCGCCAGAAACACCGGGATGTTGTACAGCGTTCGCCGAACAATGTAGTTCCACACGGGAAGACTCCGGGGAGGTCAGTTGTCACAACCGCCTCCGAGTGCCGGCGCGGTCCGAGAGGGGATCATACGGCCCTCACTCCCGCTTGGAGTCATCCACATCCAGATACTTGAACCACCCGTAGTACCGCTCCGTCGGCTTGCAGTTGAGCAGCCACGGATTCATCAGGTAGAACCGCTCACGGGCCATCCCCCCGACATACGCACAGTCATCGAGCACCATGTCCCGCATCCGGGCATAGATCGCCGTCCGCTCCTCGCTGGGCCCCATCGTGAGGATCTGCTCGTAGAGCGCGTCGTATTCCGCACGCTTGTAGTTGTAGTGGTTCGAACCCGGTGCCTCGTTGGGACCGTAGAACAACGCGAGGTTGTTCTCACCATCCGGGTAGTCGCTCGACCACGCGAACCCGAACATCGGCGCCTTCTTCTTGTTGATCGTCTCGATCAGCGTCGAGAAATCGAGGAACACCGGTTCGAACTTGATATTCACCTCCGCGAGCTGACGCTTGACCATCTCGCTCACCGCGTTGTTGATCGCGTTCTGGCTCGTCACAAACCGGATCGGGGGGAGCCCCTCACCATTCGGATACCCCGCCTCCACGAGCATCTCGCGGGCCTTGGCGATGTTCCGCCCGCGTGCGGCCGCCGGCGAACGCCCGTTCTCCGGGTACCCTTCCAGCCCGGGGGGGATCGGTCCGTCATAGACGATCCGCCGACCGCTATAGAAAGTCTCGTTGATCTCGTCCAGATCGATCGCGTACGAGATCGCCCGGCGGAGCGCCCGCTTCTCACTGGTGTACCCGCCGAGCAGCTCGTCCTCCATATTGAATCCGCGGAAAGTAAAATCCAGCAGCTTGTTGGAGTGCGGGCGGATATCCCGACGGAGGAAGTCCTCCTTCAGCTCCTTCGATGAGCGATCGAACGCCTCGGTGAAGTAGTCCTCGGGCACCTGTGTGTACCCGAGGTTCCCCTTGTTGAACTCCAGCCACATGGGCTGGTCCTCGACAAACATCGTGAACTCCACGCGATCCACGAACGGCACCTGCTTCCCCGCTGCGCGGTGCAGCCGCGCCCGCATGTCCTCACGCGACCACTCCTCGCGTGCAGGATAGAACACGGGGTGATAGTTCGGGTTCCGGTTCGCCGTCAGCGACTGCTTCGGCACCCAGGTATCCAGGATAAACGGTCCCGTCCCGACCGGGTTCCGCGCGAAGTCCTTGCCGTAGTGCTCCACCGCCTCGTGCGCAACAACCGAGGTCTGGAACATCCCGAGGATGTACAGGAACCGGTACACCGGCTTCGTTAGTGTGATCGTGAACTCTGTATCACTTGTCTTCTGGAACCCTTCCACATCGGCGCCGTAATCAAACCGCGCGCTCTTGAAGTACGCCGCACCCTTCCCCGCGAACTCCGACGCCAGCGTCTCCAGATCCTCATCGGTCAACGCCGCGTGGAACGCCTCGAGCGCTTCGCTCGCAGCCTGCTCGATCTTTTCGCGACGGGCCGCCTCCGTCATCCCCTCGAGTTCTTTGCCGCTGGCCTGTGCCTTCGCGGACTTCCAAGCCTTCTCTGCTTCTTCGATCGCCTTCGCCTTCCGAGGCTCAAACTCGCGCTCGAACATGGTTGACTTGAACGCGTCGGCATCAAGCCCACTCAGCCAATCCGCACGCCCGGGCATCGATCGCCGCCAGTTCTGCACCCGCTTGAACGAGTTGAATCCCGCGATCGTGTGATCGAGAAGCCACCAGTTCTCCAACTTGTACTCGTCATCCGCGAGCCGCTTGAGTGAGTAGAACACATCGTCCGCCGTGATCTTCCGCCCCTTCCCTCCCGGGAAGCACGCGTTGTCGTGGAAGAACACATTGTCCTTGAGCGTGAAATGCCAGGTCGTCCCGCCGTCCTCAGTGGTCGGCATCTCGGTCAGCAGCAGCGGCTCCATCTCCATCGGGCTCGCGTACTTGTTCGTGAGCAGGGTCTCGTAGAACTGCGCACACGCCATGTTGTCGTAGGTCGTCGATCCCTCCACCGGGTCCAGGCTCTTGGGCCCGTCCGTGCGAATCGGCAGTTGCATCACCTTCAGCCCCTCATCCGCGCCATCAGCGGTTCCGGAGAGCATCGCGGCACCCGCCAGGACAGCGGCAAGACATGTTCGGCGTATGGTCGAGATCGGCATCAAGTTCCTCCGTGTCATTCAAGAATCGCCCGAGGGACATCCGCCCATCGAGCAACGCATACTAGGGATCCACGCCCCCCCACGCAAACCAGCCCATACCGGGCGCGATCGCGCGTCTTTCCGGACCGAATACAGCGCTCCGGTGCCCCGACCTGACGATAATTCTCCCAGATGCCCAACAATCCCCCAGATTCCTGCACCGCCTCCACCGCCGAGATCGATGGCCACACCGTCATCACCTTCGGCGGGTGCAACTACTGCGCCCTCGCCCACCACCCGCTCGTCCACCAGGCCGTCCGCGACGCCATCCCCAACTTTGGGCTCTCGACCTCCGCGTCCCGCGCGACAACGGGCAACGCCGCCCCGCATCAGCAACTCGAGGACACCCTCCGCGATTTCTGCGACCACGACGCGGCCCTACTCCTCCCCGACGGGTACACCGCCAACCTCGCCGCCTTCCAGGGGCTTGCATCCCTTGGCGTCAGGCACGCCGTCCTCGATGAGCGGGCCCATTCCTCGATCTCTGACGCCGCCAAGCTCAGCGGGATGCAGATCCACCGCTTCGAACACCTCGACACGATCGACGCGGCGAGCGTGATCGCCAAGCTCGTCGGGCCCGCCGTCCTCGCGACCGACTCCGTTTTCACCACCGACGGCGTCCTCGCACCCGTCCATGAGCTCTCCAAAGCACTGCGGCGCTCCGATCATCTCCTCCTTGATGACTGCCACGGGTTCGCCGTCCTCGGCGACCAGGGGCGCGGCACGCCCAGCGAGCTCGCGTTCAGCTCCGACCAGCTCATCGTCACAACCACACTCGCCAAGGGGCTCGGGTGCGCCGGCGGGGTCGTCGTGGGCCCGTCCGCGCCCGTTGAAGCCGCCCGCGAGCACTCGACGGCCTACATCTGCACCACCCCCGCTTCGCCCGCGCTGTGCGCCGGAGCGCTGAAGGCGATCGAGATCCTCCGGACCGATCCTCATCTGCACGACAATCTCCGTCGCAACACCGAGACCGTGCGCACGATCTTGCGGAACCACCACATCGAGACCCATTCGACGAGCACGCCGATCTTCGCGTTCACCATCGGTGACGAATCCGATATGCACGACCTTGCCGGCGCCATGCTCGATCGCGGAATCCTCCTCCCGCTCATGCACTACCCCAACGGGCCAGCTCCCGTCTACTTCCGCCTCTCCGTCACCGCCGCCCACACGGGTACCCAGCTCCAGCGGCTCGATGAGGCGCTCACCGAAGTCCTCGCGGGTGCACAATCTCTATGAGCGACAAACTGCAACAACGCCTCGACTTCGCAGTCATTGCCGCCAGGGCTTCCTCGCTGCTGACGCTGGAGTATTTCCAGAGCGTTGACCTCGCCCCCGATGACAAAGCCGACGGCTCGCCCGTGACCGCCGCCGATCGCGCCTGCGAGCTCGACCTCCGCGAACGCATCATCACCGCGTACCCCGATGACGCGATCCTCGGCGAGGAGTTCGACGACCGAGAGGGCACCACCGGATACCAGTGGGTCATCGACCCCATCGACGGAACGATCTCGTTCGTCCACGGCGTGCCGCTCTATGGAACCATGCTCGCGTGCCTCAAGGACGGCGTCCCCGTCCTCGGCGTCATCACCATGCCCGCGTTGAACCAGGAAACCGTTTACGGCGCGACCGGGCTCGGCGCGTTCCACCAGATCGCCGGCAACACCCCAACCCGTGCGCAGGTCTCGCGGACATCCGAGCTCTCTAAGTCCATGCTCGCAACAACCTCGATGGACTACTTCACAACAGATCCGCACCGCGAGCTCTTCGACCGGATGCACACCCAATCCCGCTTCGTGCGGGGGTGGTCGGACTGCTACGCGATCGTGCTGCTCGCCACCGGGCGTGTCGACGGGGTGATCGAGCCGGATGTCAAGATCTGGGATATCGCATCTGTACCTCCGATTATCGCCGAGGCCGGGGGCGACTGGTCCGCGTTCTCGGGCGCAAAGTCCGTCGACGAGGGCTCGATCATCGCGAGCAACGGGCAACTGCACGAAGATCTCGCCCGTATGGTCCGATGAGAGATTCCTCTCATTTATGCGTATCCCCAGCCGACAAGCCCATCCCGGTTTTACCCTGATCGAGCTGCTGGTCGTCATCGCGATCATTGCGTTGCTCATCGGGATCCTCCTGCCAGCGCTCGCCGCCGCTCGCCAATCCGCACGCACCGTCACCTGCGCCTCGCAGATGCGTCAACTCGCGACCGGCTGGCAGATGTACGCCAACGACAACGACGACCTCTCCGTCCCCGGGCAGCCCGGGCGGTACTCCGATCCCGCCAAGAACATCTATCCGCTCGGCAACGGCGAGCACTACCGCCCCCGCTGGTACGCCCTCGTCGGCGCCGCCGCCGGGTTCGATGCCTTCTCGAACCCATCCACCGACCAGAGTGACGAGCACTCCATCCAGGTCGACGGCTCAGAGGTCTTCCACTGCCCGAACACACGCGAATGGACCAGCGCCCGCAACTACGGATACGGCTACAACCACCACTTCCTGGGCAACACGCGGTTCGTCAACGACAACGAGGCCGATGGGTTCATCAACTTCCCCGTCCGCGCGAGCTCGATCTACACCTCGGGAACGGTGATGTTCGCCGACTGCATGGGCACCGCCGCGGGCAAGCCCGCAAGCGAACGCACCAGCAACCACGCCGACGGCTCGCGCGACCCGGCCCTCGCCGCCCTCGGGGGTCACGGCTACGCGCTCGACCCCCCACGCCTGACGGACAACTGCGACTACGCCGACCGACGCAACCGCGCCCCCGAGCACCGCTCCGGACCGGACGAGCGGCATCGCGGACAAGCAAACTTCGCCTTCTGCGACGGGCACATCAGCGCCGCACGCAGCGCAGACATGGGCTACATCCTCGACAACGATGGACGCGTCCTCGCGAGCGACCCGGAATCGCACAACCGCTACTTCAGCGGCACCAAGCGAGACGACGATCCGCCCAGGCTGAACAAATAAAAAAACGCCTCGAGACGAGGCGTTTTGGTCGATGGAGCGAGCGTTGTTTATCTCTGGAAATCACGCCCACGGATGCCGTCGCGTGTTGCCCAGAAGTACGCCGGGTACTGCCCGTAGCCCGAGTTTGGATTCCCGATCTCGAAGCCGTCTTCGTGCATCGAGTAGCGTCGGAGCGTGTTGTAGGGCATGTTCCACATGTCGGTGGGCGTGAATGCGCGTTTCGTGATCTCGTTGTCCGAGAGCGTCAGCGCATTTATCTCCGCGATTTTCACACGCGAGACACTCCCATCGACAGTGGCCACCGCAGGTTCGGCATCCGGGTTGTTCCACTGCGGTGGTCGATTCTCTTTCCCGAAATCGGTTGGGATACCGCCGATTTGCTGCTGAGGATTAAAAATAGTCGCCCGACGGGTCTTCTTGGACCAATCGAACCGCTCCCACATCAACGCTTTCTGCGACGGATACGCCACATCACCCATCTTGTTCCGCCTGGCCAACGAGCGTGGACCGTTGTTGCCGTAGCAGTTGGGGCGTTGATCGTCCTTGTAGCGTTCCGCGGAGAACCAAGCGGTCGGAGACAGCACATACGAGCCGTCCCAGATCCCCGTATTCAGATTGAACCCGGGCGCCTCATACCAGAGATCACTCACACGCTGGATCAACACATTGTCTAGCGGTGCAAACTGGATCTCACTCGCATAGTCACCCTCGCTGAGCCAGCCGCCCACAAGACTGTACCAATGGAACGCGTACATCTCGGAATACCACTTCCCCGAATCTCCAAAAATATACACACCGGGGGCGGTCGGCTTGCGCACCGAACCCCACCCCCCGGAGACCAATCCACCACCAACATAGCTCGTGTTGAACGGATTGATGAGGCTGTCACGGAACTCCGCGGCGTACACCGCCTGGATCTGCCCGAGAGAACGCAGGTTCGACATGCTCTTCACGCTCTTGGCGGTCCGCTGGGCATTCCCGAGCGCGGGCAGCAGGATCCCGATAAGCAGCGCGATGATCGCGATGACCACCAGAAGCTCGATCAGTGTGAATCCCCCACGCTTGTTCCGCATGAAACTCCGCATATCTACCTCGGTTGTCCGCTGCCGAGTGCTCGGCATGAAAGAAAATAGACCATCCTGACGCTCAGCCGCGACGCGAATGCGTCCCTGTCCGGCCGGGTGGAGCACAACACCACACCCCCAGCGTACCACGGATCGATACCCAACACCACCCGGTTCGTGCCCCGACCACCCGCGGATCCGTCATCGGAGACCATTTTCGGACCTCCTCCCCCTGCAGAACGCCCCCGCCCATCCCCTGGGCACGATTCGGGCAACCCGCCGCGGCGATCGGGCCGATGAAATCCCCATAGACTCACCATCCTGAACGCACTCAAAAGAGAACACCATGCCCCGTGATATCCCCGTCGGCAACGGCAACATCCTGGTCACCTTCGACGACAAGTACCGACTCCGCGATCTCTATGCACCGCGGGTAGGTCGCCATAACCACACGAACGGCTACATCCAACGCTTCGGTGTCTGGGCCGATGGCAAGATCGCTTGGATCGAGGACGACTCCTGGCACCGCGAGCTCCGCTACCGCCCGGACACCCTGACCACCGAGGTCCGCCTTGTCAACAAGGATCTCGGGCTGGAGCTGACCTGCAACGATGTCGTCGATTTCCACAAACCGGTCTACTTCCGGCAGATCAGCGTCCGCGATCTCATGGGCAAGCCGCGCGATGTCCGCATCTTCTTTCACACCGATTTCTCGATCAACGGCTCGCCCGTCGGTGATACCGCAAACTACGACCCGGGCACCTCCGCCGTCATCCTCTACAAGGACAGCTCCTATTTCCTTATCAACGCCTGCTCCGCGACCAAATGCGGCATCGATCACTGGGCGATCGGATCCAAACGCGTCGGCGGCGCCGAGGGTACTTGGCGCGACGCCGAGGACGGGCAGCTCGGACGCAACGCGATCTCGCAGGGCTCCGTCGACGCAACCGTCGGTATCAACATGCTCATCAAACCCAACAGCGAGCAGAGTACCACGCTCTGGATCGCGTGCGGTGAGACCTACGAACAGGTCAGAGCCCTCAACGCACGCATCTGGGAAAAATCACCCGATCGGCTTATCAGCAGGACCGAGGCGTACTGGAAACTCTGGTGCCGAAAGGAGCCCGTCGATACCTCCCCGCTGCCCGAGCCCGTGCGTGATCTCTTCTACCGATCACAGCTGGTCATGCGCACACAGATCGACAACGGCGGCGCGATCATCGCCGCCAACGACTCCGACATCACCCACTTCGCCGGCGACCACTATTCTTACTGTTGGATGCGCGACGGTGCGCTCGTCGCCCACTCGCTGATCCTCGCGGGACAGAGCGAGCTGAGCAGGAACTTCTTCCGCTTCGCCGCCGAGTGTATCGGGGACAAGCCCTACTTCCTGCACAAGTACACACCGGAGGGCAACCTCGCGTCGTCGTGGCACCCGTGGACCATCGACGGACGACCCGTGCTCCCGATCCAGCAGGACGAGACGGCGTTGACGCTCTGGGCGCTGCGTGAGCACTTCCTCGCGTTCCGCGATGTCGAGTTCATCAAGCAGCTCTACCAGACCCTGATCGTCCGTCCCGCGGAGTGGATGCTCGAGCACCGCGACCACAACGGGCTCCCGCTGCAATCGTGGGACCTCTGGGAGGAGCGGCGCGGGATCCACACCTTCACCGTCGCCGCGACGATCGGAGCGCTGCACGCCGCCGCGGATTTCGCCAGTGACTTCGGCGAGCTCGACCGCGCCGCGGCCTTCCACGAGGGCGCGGAGCGGATGAAGGGGGCACTCCGCCGGCATATGTACCACGCCGAGCGCAAGCAGTTCGCCCGCATGGCGATCCCGCTCGACGACGGGACCTACCGCCTGGACATGACCCGCGACAGCGCCAACTACGCGCTCTTCGCATTCGGCGCGTTCTCGCCCACGGACCCGCTCATCAAGGCCGAGATGGAATCCCTCCGCGATCGGCTCTGGTGCAAGTCCAATGTGGGCGGCTGCGCCCGCTACGAACGGGACTACTACCACCAGGTCGAGACCGAGAAGACAGAGGACATCCCGGGGAACCCCTGGGTCATCTGCACACTCTGGCAGGCGCTCTACCACATCGAGAGCGCCCAGAATCTGCAGGAGCTCCAGCTCGCGATGCCCTTGCTGCAGTGGTGCGTGGACCGCACGCTCCCCTCGGGCGTGCTCGCCGAGCAGTTCGATCCGTACACCGGCGCACCGATGTCCGTGTCCCCCCTGACCTGGTCGCACGCAACCTATGTCGCGACCTGCCTGCGGTATGTCTCCAAGCTCGAGGAGCTCAAGGCCCAGGCGAATGCTCCCGCTCAGCAGCAATCCAAGAAATAGCACGCCGCGAAGCCCCAACAATCCGGTAACCGAACACAAGGAACCCGGATGAACGCTCGCGCCAGGACACTGCTCGTCGGAACTCTCGCCCTCTGGCTCACGGGCGTGTACGCATCCGCGCAGCCGGACCGCCCCGCTGCGAGACAGGCACGCCTCGACACCCCCGCACCGCTCCCCGGATCAAGACCATTCCGGATGGGTTTCACCACCTTCCCGTATGATGTCTCGCTTGAAGCCGTGGAGAACACCTACGGCTTCATCAACGAGCACGCGGACCTCGTCCTCTTCCACCATGACCACGGCGTGCCCTGGACCGAGGCACTGAGCGGGCTGCCTTACCACCCGAACCTGGTCGCGGAGATCAACGCCGAGGTCGCGCGTATCCGTCCACAACAGAGAGTCTTTGTCTCCGCCACGATGCAATCGCAGGCCCGCGCCGCAGAGCTCGCGGACTACTGGGGTCAGGACATCCACATGCCGCTCCCTCCTCAATGGCAGGGCCTCGCGATGGATCACCCCGATGTGATCGAGGCGTATACCAACTGGTGCCGATACCTGATCGACCGGTTCGACCCGGACTACTTCGCCTACGGCATCGAGACAAACGGAGGGTTCGTCTCCCCCGATGACCCCGGCTTCGTTGGGTTCACCACCCTCGTCCAGCAGGTCTACACAACACTCAAGGCCGATTACCCCGACCTCCCCGTGCTCCTCTCTGTCCAGACCGGGTCTACCGCATCCACCCGCGAGGACTTCCTCGAGATCACCAACACGCTCTTGGACTCCACCGACATCGTCGGCATCTCGACCTATCCCTACTTCCTCCGCCATCTCAACGGCTGGGACAGCTACACCGATCCGCGTGCGCTGCCCGATGATTTCCTGACCGCGATCACCCAGCTCGCGCCCGAGAAACCGGTCGCGATCTCTGAGACCGGGTACATCGCCCAGGATCTCGACATCCCCGCCTACGGCATGTTCATCCCGGGCTCCTCGTTCTGGCAGATGCTCTATGTCCGCACGCTCCTGCTCGAGCTCACCGCGCTCGATGCCGAGTTCGTTACCTGGTTCGTGTCCCGCGATTACGACCTGATGCAGAGCTACCTCGACGAGCACGGTATCCCCTACGGCCCGGAGTTCTTCATCTGGAGAGACAACGGGCTCCTCGACGGCAACGGCGCAGCACGCCCCGCGCTCACCGAGTGGGACCGCTGGCTCGCCCTGCCGCTCGACGATGATTGATACAAGAAAACCCCCGACAGATGCCGGGGGTTTCAGAGATCGTCCGACGCAGCCGCGTCTTACTTATTCTTCAGCAGATCGCGGATCTCACCGAGCAGCACGACATCAGCCGCGGGCGCGGGGGGTGGTGCCGCTTCCTTCTCGGCCTCGAACTTCGCCTTGGCCTTGTTCATCATCTTCACCATGAGGAAGATCACGAACGCGAGGATCAGGAAGTTGATCAGCACGGTGATGAAGTTGCCGTACGCGAACACCGCGCCCTGTGCGCGTGCCTCGTCAAGCGGGAGCCCCTTCTCCACGCCATCCGCAAGCGGGAAGTACATGTTGCTGAAATCAACATCGCTGATCACCGCGCCAACAAGCGGCATGATCACATCGTCGATCAGCGACTTGATGATCAGCCCGAACGCACCGCCGATGATGATGCCGACGGCCATATCAACCATGTTGCCCTTGAGAGCAAACTCTTTAAACTCTTTGACCATGCCCATGTGTGTGGCTCCTCTTGTTCCAGAATATTGATCCTCGGGCCGCCCGCGGGTTGACCACCCCGGGCAGATCCATCCCCATGAATGGAGAGTATATCCGGAAACCGCGTTCGCCGCACCCTGTTCCGGTGGCTCGAGATCACCCGGGCTATCCCGGCCGACGGTTCTTGATCCGCACCCGCCCCTTGCCCTTCGTGATTTTCCCGATCCGATGGACTTTTTCGCCTGTTTTTTCCAGCCGACGAGCCACGGCGTCCGCGAAGGTCGGACGGACGATCAGCGTGTACCCGATGCCCATGTTGAAGACGCGGCGCATCTCCGCCTCCTCGATGCCGCCCTTCTCCTGAAGGAACCGGAACACGCTCGGGACATCCCAGGAGTTCTCGTCGATCACCGCGTCGACCCCGTCGTGCAGCGAGCGGTTGAGGTTCCCCTCCATCCCGCCGCCGGTGATGTGCGCCATCCCCGAGACGATCTTCTTGACCTTGTACGCCCGCATCAGACGCACGATCGAGTCCACATAGATCCGCGTCGGCGTCAGCAGCACCTCGCCCAGCGTCCGCTCCGGATCGAGATCCGCATAGGTCTTCTTCAGTTCCAGCCCCGCGTGCTCGATGACCCGGCGCACAAGCGAGTACCCGTTGGAGTGCACCCCCGAGCTCTCCAGCCCGAG
Organism: Phycisphaerales bacterium; assembly: GCA_020427745.1. Taxonomy (GTDB): domain Bacteria; phylum Planctomycetota; class Phycisphaerae; order Phycisphaerales; family UBA1924; genus UBA1924. The sequence continues at coordinate 18,903 of JAGQOC010000014.1, forward strand.
CACCACATCACCGGGCTCAACACGCAGCGGGTTCGTCGCACGCTTGAGCTCCACCACGCCGACACTGAACCCCGCGAGGTCATAATCGCCCGGCTTGTAGAGGTCGTTCATCTCCGCCGTCTCGCCGCCGATGAGCGCACAGCGTGCGAGCTTGCAGCCGTCGCTAATCCCCTTGACGATCGAGTACAGGACCTCCTGCTCGACCTTGTGCACCGCGATGTAGTCCAGAAACATCAACGGCTCGGCGCCCTGCACGATCAGATCGTTCACATTCATCGCGACGAGATCGATCCCGACCGTGTCGTGCATGCCCAGCTCGATCGCGAGGTGGACCTTCGTCCCCACGCCGTCAGCGCACGCGACGAGGACCGGGTCCTTAAAGTTGTGCTTGAAGAGCTGCTCGTTGTAGTCCAGTCGCAGCAGCCCGGCGAACCCGCCCGGGTTGTCGATCACGCGCTGCCCGTGCGTGCGGCGCAGCAGCGAGCCGATGGACCCGACAAACTTGTCCCCGGCCTCGATACTCACGCCCGAATCGGCGTAGGTCAGACCCTTGGTTGGACGCGATCGGCTCTGTTTTTGGGTGGAAGCTGCGGGCATGCAGGAGCGTAGGTCGACCCGCCCCCGCCGCTCTCTTGATGCTCCTGACCGAACACGAATATTTCCGCGATCACGCCCCAATGACACCGGAAGATCGGGTATAATCCGCTTATCCGCAACTACGGCTCAATGCCCCCGCAAAGGAATCCCAGCATGCCCGAATCGCACCTCTTCACCTCCGAATCCGTCTCCATGGGGCACCCCGACAAGGTCGCCGACCAGATCTCCGACGCCATCCTCGACGCGATGCTCGCGTCGGACCCCAAGAGCCGCGTCGCGGTCGAGACCATGGTCGCGACCGGCATGGTTGTGATCGCCGGCGAGGTCACCACCGAGTCCTATGTCGACATCACCGGGACCGTCCGCGAGGTCATCCGTGAGATCGGGTACAACTCCGACGAGATGCGGTTCGATGCCGAGTCCTGCGCGGTCCTCTGCTCGATCAACCAGCAGTCGCCCGATATCGCGCAGGGCGTGGACTCCGAGGGCGCGGGCGACCAGGGCATGATGTTCGGGTTCGCGTGCAGGGAGACCGACGAGCTCATGCCGCTGCCGATCATGCTGAGCCACAAGCTCGTTGCGGAGCAGGCCAAGGTCCGTCGCGGCGGGACGATCCCCGGGCTCCGACCGGACGCGAAGTCTCAGGTCACCGTCGAGTACATCGATGGCAAGCCCGCACGCGTCGACACCGTCGTCCTCTCGACCCAGCACGATAAAACCTGGAACGACCGCCAGGACCAGCTCAAACGAGAAGTCACCGAGCACATCATCAAACCCGTCCTCGGCGAGTGGTACTCCCCGGACATCACCATCCATGTCAACCCCACCGGACGCTTCGAGATCGGTGGACCCCACGGCGACTGCGGGCTCACCGGACGCAAGATCATCGTCGA
>JAGQOC010000121.1 GCA_020427745.1 Phycisphaerales bacterium
AGTTCTGTCTCGGACGCGGCCCCTTCCGCTGGGCCGCGCTCTCGGGCGATCCGATCGATATCTACAAAACCGATTACGCATTGCTCGAGCTCTTCCCCAAAGACGCCGGCGGGTACAACGAGCGGCTCCACCAGTGGATCCTCGGATGCCACGCGAACCCCGAGGCATTGCTCAAGGGCGATTTCCGGAACTGCGCACCGAAGTTCGCGTTCCAGGGGCTGCCCTCGCGGATCTGCTGGTTCGGGCTCGGCGAGCGAGACAAGGCCGGGATGCTCTTCAACAACATGGTTCAGGCGGGTGCCGTCTCCGCACCGATCGTCATCGGGCGAGACCACCTCGATTGCGGCTCGGTTGCCTCACCCAACCGCGAGACGGAATCCATGAAGGACGGAACGGACGCCGTCTCGGACTGGCCGCTGCTCAACTTCGCGGTCAACATCGCCTCCGGCGCCAGCTGGGTGAGCTTCCACCACGGCGGGGGTGTGGGGATCGGGTTCTCCCAGCACGCGGGTCAGGTGATCGTCGCCGACGGCACCGATGAAGCCGCCCAGCGTCTCGCCCGTGTTCTCCGGAACGACCCAATGATGGGCATCTTCCGTCACGCAGACGCTGGATACGGGGACGCAATCAAGTGCGGGCGCGATCAGGGCGTGGACATCCCAATGCCAGATTAAGAAGGCGTCGGCTATGAGTTCTTTGTGCCCACACGGTACATGTCGAAGCTCATGATCTGCGTCCATTTGCCGTCATCGCCGAGCATCTCCGAGCGGAACGCCCGGTGGTCGTCCGTCTTGAACTCCGTGATGTCCCGGTAGGTGCAGTCCTTCGTCGGGTCCATCATGCTCGGTCCGGTGCTCTCGAGCACGAGCGTCCGTCCGTCTTCCTCGACCCAACCTTCATAAACGAACAGGTGCGTCATCATGGATCCGGTCCACGAGCCGACATACTTGTTCTTTCGGGTGTCGTACCCGACGGTGATGAGCATCTCGTGCTCTTCGCCGCCCACCTCGGTTTTGCCGACGCCATGGATCCAAGCGTCACCGATCATGCGGACATGCTCGGTTCCCTTGAAGGACATCTCTCCCCCGTCGGGCCCGCCCGGACAGGTAGCTTCGTACTGCCAATCACCAAGGAACTTGTGCAGCCAACGGTGCTGGTCTGTAACTTGTAGTGCTTCCATCATCTCTCCCGGCGGGTTGTCTTGTGCAGGCTCACGATCCCAAGTGTAGCATGATCACGGTACAATCACCCCATGAGCATCCCCCACACCCAGCCCGGACAATGGCCCGAGCCGATCGCTGAGTCCCGATTCGCGTCACGGATACGCAAAGACTCATACGCAGGCTGCGATGTCGCGATAATCGGCATGCCCGATGACACCGGCGTCCGGCTCAACAGCGGACGCCCCGGCGCGAAAGAGGGGCCGACCGCTCTCCGTGCCGCACTCGCCAGGTTCGGCGTTGCCGATCCCGCGGGCTGGGACTGGCCGACGATTTACGACGCCGGCGATGTCGAGATTGTTCCGGGTAATCTCCACGAATCGCACCAACGCGTCACCGAGGCCGTGCGTGTAATCTGCGAACTCGGGATGCTCCCCATCGGCATCGGCGGCGGACACGACCTGACTTTCCCGTTCGTCCGGGGTGTTTCTGAGGTTCATGGCCCTCTCCACGGGGTGTACTTCGATCCGCACCTTGATGTCCGCGAAACCGACGGCTCGGGGATGCCGTTCCGAAGACTCGTCGAGACCAAGGCCGCCCGCTCCCTCCGCATCCACGGCTTTGACCCCATGAGCAACACACGCGACCATGTGCAATGGTTCCAGGCCAACGGCGGACGGATTGACGATACCCTCCGCCCGCAGGACCCATGGCCCGACGGCGACACTTTCGTCTCGCTCGACCTTGATGTCATCGATGCGGCGTACGCCCCCGGCGTCAGTGCTATGAATCCGAGTGGGTGGACGCCCACACACACCGAGCAATGGGTCGCCGCGGCGGGACGCAATCCCGGTGTCCGATGCTTCGACATCATGGAACTCTCTCCGCTCAACGACCACGCCGGGCGGACGGCAAGGCTCGCCGCACGGATGCTGCTCGCGTTCCTCCGTGGCTACTCGGAGCGTCCCCGATGACCGGTTCGCTGCTCATCACCAACGCAAGGATCCTCACCCTCGCGGGCCCGGATCGCCCACGCCGGGGAATCGCAATGCGTGAGCTCTCCCCGATTAACCACGGCTCGGTGCTTCTGCGAGACGGGAAGATCGTCGAGGTCGGCCCCTCGGTATCCACGGACGCCGATCGCGTCATCGACGCGGGTGGCCGTGTGCTGATGCCCGCGTTCGTGGACTGCCACACGCATGCCTGCTGGGCAGGCGATCGGCTCGATGAGTGGGAACAGAAACAAGCCGGGGCATCGTATCTTGACATCCTGAAATCCGGCGGCGGGATCATGTCTACTGTCCGTGCCGTCCGCGAAGCGTCGGCCGAAGAACTCACCGAGATGCTGCTCAATCGGCTCAAGATCATGCTCCGCGAGGGGACCACCGCGTGTGAAGTGAAATCGGGCTATGGGTTGAGCACCGATGCCGAGCTCAAGATGCTCGACGCGATCCATCGAGCCGCAGCGGAATGGCCCGGTCGGCTCTCCCCCACCGCCTGCATCGGGCACGCGAAGGACGCCGATGTGCCGAACTTCGTGGACATCACGATCAACGAGACCCTCGAAGCCGTCCACGAGCGGTACCCCGGCATCACGATCGACGCCTATACGGAAGAGGGCGCGTGGTCGGTCGAAGAAACCGTCCGGCTCTTCACGCGGGCCAGAGAACTTGGGCACCCACTCCGTATCCACGCCGACCAGTTCAATGAGCTTGGGATGCTCGATGAAGCCGTCAAACTCGGTGCCCGGAGCGTCGATCACCTCGAGGCGACAAGCAGCGAGAAGCTCAGAGCCCTCGCCGAATCCACTGCGATGGGTGTGATGCTCCCCTGCTCCGGATTCCATGTGGACGACCGCTACGCCGATGGGCGGGCGTTCATCGACGCCGGCGGGGCGCTCGCGATCGCGACCAACGCCAACCCCGGTTCCGCGCCGTGTTTCTCCGTCCCGATGGCGATCACGCTCGGCGTGCGCAATCTCGGGATCACCGCCGCCGAGGCGATCACCGCTTCAACCATCAATGGCGCATCGCTGCTTGGATTCGACGAGCTCGGTACGATCGAGCCGGGTAAGCAGGCCGACCTTGTGCTCCTCCGCCATACAGACGAGCGTCAGCTCGGCTACGAGTTCGGCGGACGGCACATCGATCTCGCCATCTGCAACGGGCAGGTCGTCTTCGACGCGTCTCAGCCCAGCTGACCGACGACATGATCAACCAGCTTGCTGATCCCCTCGAATACCTCGGCGGGGTTCTTCGCTTCCATATACGCCGGCGTTGAAACGATCTTCATTTTGTCATCGGCAACAATCCCCGTCGCGTCCTGCTTGACATGCACCGCGCCGGTCTTGCACACCTCGTCTGCGGTGCCCGCGTCATGCCCGATGGTCACTTCAACGCCTTTGGATCCGAAGATCCTCGCGCCCAGGGCCGGCGCAATGCAGATAAACCCGATCGACTTGCCTGCCGACTGCGCCTCTTCAAGCACCCGCTGTACATCGGGATTGACTAAGCACTCCGCGCCGGCGCTCGCGAAAGTGCACAGGTTTTTGGCCGCACCGTACCCGCCGGGCAGAAAGAACGCGTCGTAGTCCGTGCCCCTGACATCCTTGAGGTTGTCGATTTCTCCTCGTGCGATGCGTGCGGACTCGACAAGCACATTGCGTGTCTCCCCGGTCGGCTTGCCGGTGAGGTGATCGATCACCTGCAGTTCCATATCCGGCGCCATGCACCGGTACTCAATGTTCCGCTGCGCCAACGCGATAAGCAACGCCGAAGCTTCCTGGACCTCCGCTCCGTCGAACACGCCGCACCCACTGAGAATTACGCCTACCTTCGTCATCCCGACACCCCCTACCGCAACCGCGACGCGACATGGACCACGGCATCACCAACAGACTTGGCAAAGCTCGCCGACCGCTCGTCCTTGATGTCCCCATTTTCATCGAACGCGGCGTGCGCCGTCCCGAGCGCAAACTCGGTCGGCACCATATGCATCTGCAGCTGTGTCAGGATCTGCCGCACATGACGCAGCCCCCGCAGTCCACCGATCGCGCCGGGGGAAGCCGCCAGCAGCCCGCCGATCTTCCCCTTGAAGCACGCGAGCGGCGCTTCGCCCTCACGCGGACGCGAGGCCCAGTCGATCGCGTTCTTGAGCGCCCCAGAGATCGAGCCGTTGTACTCGGGTGAGGCAATCAGGATAGCGTCCGCCGCGATCATCCGGCGTTTGAGTTCCAGCGCGGCTTCCGGGAACGACTCTGCTTCGAGATCCTCGGAGAACATCGGGAGATCGAGCTCCGCGAGCGAGATCTCGTCGATTGTGACGCCTTCCATATGCTTGGCGACATACCGCGCAAGCAAGGTGTTGAACGAGCCCTTCCGCAGGCTCCCGCTGATAACTGCAACGCGTATCGGATCGGTCATGGTCTCTCCTTGTTCACTCCGGATCATACCGGCACGGGGGCATCGCGTCCGGATGACAAAAACGCCCGGTCGAGAACGAACGGGCGTGCGTGGAAAACTATTCCGGCTCGTGGAGTTGTCTCAACGGTGATGGCGAGCCGGCCAGCCACGATGACTTGGTGCAGGGCGATAGCGGACCGGGTCATGCCCATTTCTCCGTGTTCCGATGGAGGGTGCACGCCGATGCGTGCTCAACTCGACAGAATCGATCGACCAGCACATATTCATCGCGTAACGCGAGCTCGACCAACGCACCTTCGGGCGATCACAGGCGTAAAAATCAACGACAACCCGCCCGTTTCGGCAATGCGCCCGGTACCCGGCCTGTCGGAACGCGCGCACGATCTCCGAGGAGAGATCACGATCCACGCGGATGCTGGTCTTGCACCCGTCGATCCACAGCTCGCCTGCGTAGCTGACCGAGCAGCTGCTCGTGTTCCAGCGACTCGATGAGGATCCGAACCGGATCTGGATATCCCCCGCGTTCGCGGGCAGGGCGGCGGCCCCCAGTGCGGTGCTGAGAAGGGCGGTCAGGATGGTGATGTGGCGTGTCATGTGAATCTCCTTTTTCAGGGGCAAGGCGGACCATTCCGTCGGATCCCCGCTGGAGATACACGCCCATTTGTTTGTGTTCACTGACTTATTTTTATTTCTCAGCCGCGTTTTCAGGCGAAAAACAGGGGTGCATTGAGAATTTTCTCGGAACAGCCGATTTTTGTGTCAGAAAACACCCCCCTGATCGGTTGAACTATTGATGGCCGCGTGCGGATAGCACAGCGAGCACCATCGGAAAGGGGTCACGATGACCAGCCGACACGACACCACCATCATCACCGCCTCGAGCCCCTCGGAGCTCTCGCCGATCGAGGCGGCCCTTATGGACGCGTGTAACACACTCCACGAGGCCCGCGAGCTCGGCGATCGGGGCATGATGGACTCCACCACCAACCACATCTGGGATTTGCTCGACCAGTACGACGCGAGCGACGGCGAGGACCACCCCAACCCCGCATGGGCACGCCCCAATCAGCGGGCCCTCGCGCTGAGCGCGATGGGCAGGGTTGACCAGGCGATCCAGGCCGAGCTGATGGCGCTCAAGTACGCCGACACCCCCCGCCGGCTGGAGATCTCTCTCGGGAATCTCAGCGACCGTTGCCTGCGTCTGGGCGAGCCCGACCGCGCGGTGCAGTTCTTTCTGGAGGCGTACGAGGCGAACCCGAACTCGGTCCCCGTGCTGATTACGGGCGCGCTGGCGCTCCACGCCGCGGGGATGGTCGAGCAGGCCAACCTGATCTGTCAGTCGCTGCTGGACTCCCCCGGGGTGCTCTCGCCGGGTGCCGAGCTCGCGGCCTATCTCGAGTGCGACCAGCGGACACGCTCCGTGGCGTCCGAGATCCCCGCGCTCGGGGAGCTTTTCAAGCGTTGGGAGTCCCTCAAGGGACAGATCGGGGGACGCTCATGAAACGCCAGGACCACGACCGATTCTGGATGCTCTACGAGCAGCAGACGCGTCAGCCGATCGAGCGTGCGTGCCGATCCGCATCCCGTCGACGCACCGATTCCTCGATGGATATCGACGACATGGTCGCGTGGGTCGACACCCGTGTCTGGCGGATGCTGGAGCGCGACGCATACCCAACCTTCCACGACGATCCGACCCCCGAGCAGGCGATCGAGCGGCTGGTGAACCACAGCGCGACGCTCGCGCGGTGGGCGTATCTCGCCCTCTGCCGCAAGCACTTCCGGCGTGAGCAGCAGAAATCGGAGTACTTGGGCGGGATGTCGCGGGCTGAACGGCTCTCGATGGTCTCCGCCGTGGACACCAAAATCGAGAAGCGTGAAGAGCTCGACGCGGCTCTGGGAGCATTGCGGAACGCGTTGAGCAACAAGGACAAGCAGAAAATGGCCGCGTCGTATGTTGAAAAGGGCGAACGCCATCGCGTTGCGTTGGTCCTCGGTGCAACCCGGCGCGAGGACGATCGCGAGATCACCAAGACCCTCGCGGGTGTAGTCAAGGAGAATACCGTGCAGCAGATGCGATCCAGAGCTCGCAAGCGTGCTCAGGAGGTCCTGAACGCTGCCGTGAAGCTCCCGCTCGTCGGGATGATTGCGGTACTCGGTGTGGTGCTGGCAACCTCGGCGACCCCCGCCGAAGCCGGCGAGCAGACCGGCGGACGCAAGGGCTCGCGGGTCGTCGATATTCAGGGCCTGCTTGCCCACCAGAACCCTGCCGTTCCGGGTGAGCAGACCGGCGGGCGCCGCCCGGGCGAATAGAAGACCGGATTCTCGGCAATCGAAAATCTGAAAAAGAAACGCCCGCTCGGAATACTTGTGTTTCGGGCGGGCTTTGCTTTGCATGCAGATCTCCAAAGCCCTCTGTGTCCTCGCCGCCCTCGGCTCCATCATCTCGCTGAGTGCCGTCGCCGGCTCCACCGAGCCCACCACCTCCAGCTCGCTTGGTGGGGAGTCGGCCATTCGGGACACCCCATACCAGGTGGGCGAGAAGATGCCGAACATCACGCTCCCCGCGATCGGGAAGGACGGCAAAGAGACTGAGGCCTCGCTCGAATCCATGCTCGCCGACGGCCCGGTCGTCCTGACATTCTTCCGAGGTAGCTGGTGCCCCTACTGCGTGACCGAGCTCAAGGCCGTTGAGAAACGCATCAAAAAGATCGAGGCACTCGGTGCTTCCGTGCTGGCAATCTCTCCGGAACAGCCCGCGGAAACCGTCAAGCTGGACAAGAAGCTCAAGCTCGACTTCGTCCTCGCCACCGATCACAACAATGTCGTTGCCAGGCAACTCGGACTGCTCTTCCAGATGCCCGACGAGATGATCGAGAAGTACAAGGAATACAAGATTGATGTGCCGCAGAGCAATGGCACCGAGACCTGGCAGCTCCCGATCCCCGCGACCTATGTGATCGATACCGATCGGACCATTCGTTTCGCATTCGTGGATGTAGATTACTCCAAACGCGCCAACTACGACGATGTTCTGGAGATCCTCGAAGAGATCAAGAACGACGGCTGACCAAGCCGCGACATTCTCCCAAGCCCCCCTCTTGGCGGGCACAGCACCGTGTGGTCTGTGCCCGCCTTCTTTTAGCCGTGGACGATCTTGTCGAGCTGTGTCCGCAGGCGTTTGTCGCTGACGGGGACCACAGTCCGGAGTTCTTGAGCAAAGGTCGCTACGCGGTACTCCTCCACCATCCAACGGAGCGTCTCGAACTCGTCCGCGACTCGCCCGGTGTGCGCATCCTGGGCGGAGAGCTCCTCGAGGCATTGCACCCACGGGGCGATCGCCGATGCGAGCTGTTGGTCCTTTGTGATGCCGACAGATCGGATCCGATCGAGACGGACCTCGATCGCGCGGAGGTACCGCGGATAACACCAGAGCCAGTTGGTCGGTGTCTGGAGGAGATAGCCAGCAGGCGTGAGCATCCGGAGCTGCTTCTCGATCTCCGCGATGGTGCGGGACCACTCGCGGGGGAGCCCCGTGTCGAGACGGACACGGACGCGATTAAAGCTCTCAAAGACCTTGCAGAGATTTGAGATTGTCCGCTGACATGCGTCGAGCCCGTTGTTCCAGGCGCTGTTGAGCCTCGCGCGGAACTCGACTTCCGTGCGCACGATCGGTTGGTTGTCGACGCACGCGATGAGCCCTGTCCTTGAGAGTACGGCGGTCTCCGCGTCGCCGATCCCGTTGGCTGCGCCGAGCATCGCGAGCTGCGTAAACCCGGGAAGATCGCGTGGGCGGAGCTTGAGCTCGCGCTTGATCGAAAGCCCGTACAGCAATCCGAGGGCAGGGCGTGTGTGCGTCTCCGATTCGTGCTTGGTCGGGAATGCACGGAGGGCAACGGCTTTGTCGTCGACTTCAAGACCTGGGAACGCGACGAGCTGCTTGGGGAGCTTGACGGTTTCTTTGAGGGGGCCGAAATCCCAGTCCGTGATCCCTCGCCGCTCAAACCCCGTCGCAACAGTCTTCACTGTCTGGGTGGCTTGTTCCCTGAATCGGGACTGAAGCTCGCGGAGCCTGCGTCCCGAGGCGATAACCTTGCCCTTCGCGTCGAGCACCTCGATGCGGGGGAGGACATGCTCGGGGATCTCGGTTGCTCGGAACGATTCCGGGCGGATTGTCGTGCCGGTCATTGATGAGAGGGCCTTCGCGACCTGGAGCTCGATTGTTCCCGATCCGGATTCGAGCCTAGGGCTGAGCTCACGCGCAACTGTTGGTGCATCAAACTGTCGGCGGAGCTGTTTAGGAAGCGAGCGGACCAACGCCTCGATCCGAGCCGGGAAAAAGCCCGGGACGGCCCAGTCGAGCCTGTCCTGCGTGAGCTGATGGAGCTGCGGGATCGTCAGGCGGAGCGTCGCGCCATCGTCGGATTCGCCGGGCTGGTAGGAATACTCGATCGGTGCGGAAAGCCCCGCGTGGAGCATCGCGTCCGGGTGCGTGTGCTCGGTGACCTCTTCGGGCGAGGCGGCGAGCAGATCGGATTCCTTCAGCCTGAGGAAGCCCGGGTCCGCGGACTCGATCTTCTGAGCCCATCGATCGAACGCCCGCCCCGAGTAGATCTCCGGGGGCAGACGCCTGTCGTAGAAAGCGAACAGCGCCTGCGTGTCGGCGAGGATATCGCCCCGCCTGGCTTTGGCTTCGAGTGTGTCGAGGGCATCGCGGAGCTTCTGGTTGGCGGCGAGCGATCTGCTGCGGGAGTGAAACTCCCTTTCGATGAGCGCATGATGGATGAAGAGTGATCGGGACTCGACTGGGTCGATCGGGCCGTAGTGGACTGTTCGTCGCTGGACGATGTCAAGCCCGAACAGGCTCACCCGCTCGTCGGCAATAACGCGCCCGCTCTGCTCGTCCCATCTCGGGTGCGAATAGGACCTCTTGATCAGATCCCCCGCGGCGTCCTCGATCCACTTTGGCTCGATCCGCGCAACTGTCCGCGCATAAACCTTTGTCGTGCGCACAATCTCCGCGCTCATCACCCACTGGGGCTTTGCTTTGAACACGGCGGATCCCGGGTTGACAGCGAACTCCGAGTTGTGGGTGCCCTTGTACTCGTGTTTTTCACCCTTGGAGCCGATGTTGGCGAGCAGCCCGGTGAGCAGTGCACGATGGATCGCGTCGTGGTCCTCGGATGGTTTCTCCGGGTCAAAGCCGAGATCGATGCTCATCGAACGGAGCTGGCGGTAGATCTCACGCCATTCGTCTATCCGCCGGACAGAGAGGTAGTTCTTCTCGCACGCTCTGGCGAGTTTGCGTCGGGTGAGGTCCTTCCAGTTCTCGTGGTACCAGTCCCAGATTTTGAGGTATGCGAGGAAGTCCGAGCCCTCGGCATTGAACTGAGCGTGTTTGTCATCCGCGGCGTCGCGCTTGTCGTGCGGGCGTACACGCGGGTCTTGCGACGCGAGCGCCGCGGCGATGATGAGCACCTCGTGCAGGCATCCCTCATCGTGCCCCGCGATAATCATGCGAGCGATGCGTGGGTCCACCGGGAGGGTGGCCATCGTGCGTCCGTGCTTTGTGAGTTTTCCCTCATTATCGATCGCGCCGAGTTCTCGGAGGGTTTCGTGCCCGTCACGCCATTGTCTGTTGTCGGGTCGATCGAGGAATGGGAATGCCGCGGGGTCACCGAGGCGGAGATCGACCATCTGGAGGATCACACTCGCGAGATTCGTGCGGAGGATCTCGGGCTGGGTGAACTCATCGCGCCCGTTGTAGTCGTCTTGCTCGTAGAGGCGGATGCACACGCCCGGCGCAACGCGTCCGCACCGGCCGGCCCGCTGGTTCGCCGATGCCTGGGATATCGGTTCGACGAGGAGCCCCTGGATCTTTGTGCGGGGGTTGTATCGGTTTAGTCGGGCGAGCCCGGGATCGACAACGGACCGGATGCCCGGGACGGTCAGCGAGGTCTCCGCGACATTGGTCGCGATGACGATCCGCGGGGCTCCAGAAGGCTTGAACACGCGTTGCTGCTCTTGCGGCGACAATCTCGCGTAGAGCGGGAGGATCTCGACGCGCTCGGGGAGCGTGTCTTGCTTGCGGAGCGTGTGGGCCGTCATCCGGATCTCGCGTTCGCCGGGCATAAAGATCAGGACATCCGGGTGCCCCTCGTGGATGAGCTGCGTTGCTGCTGCGGAGGCGGCTTCATCGATGCCCATCCCGCTGAGCACCAGTTCCGGCTCGTAGCGTGTCTCGACGGGGTAGGTCCGCCCCGAGACTTCGATGATCGGGGCCGGGCCGTCGGTGGTTCCGAAATGATCCGCGAAGCGTTCCGCGTCGATCGTTGCGGAGGTGATAATGAGCTTGAGATCACGCCGATTGGGCAGGAGCTGATGCATGTACCCGAGCAGGAAATCGATGTTGAGCGAACGCTCGTGCGCCTCGTCGATGATGATGGTGTCGTAGCGGTGCAGCTTGCGATCGGTGCGGGTCTCGGCGAGCAGGATGCCATCGGTCATCACCTTGACCAGCGTTTTATCGCTTGTCGCGTCGCCGAAGCGGACTTTGAAACCGACCTGCTGACCGGTCGGAACATTGAGTTCGTCGGCGATGCGCGACGCGACCGTTCTTGCCGCAATTCTTCTTGGCTGTGTGTGCCCGATGAGCCCGTCAACACCCCGCCCGAGTTCGAGACAGATTTTGGGAAGCTGCGTGGTTTTTCCTGAGCCCGTCTCGCCGCAGACGATGACAACCTGGTGCTCATCGATTGCGGCCCTGATCTCTTCGCGCTTCTCGGAGACCGGGAGATCGGCCGGGTAGCTGATCTTCGGGACGGAGTTCTTGCGGAGCTCGAATGCGCCGATCGCGCCTTGGATATCGGTGCGAATACGCGACTCAATCTTTGTGGAATCCTTGGTGTTCGCACGCTTCTTCAATCCGCGCAGGCGGGCGATGTATAAGCCTCGCACCGAGTTCGGGCACGCCTGCAGGAGTTGATCGAACTCGCTCCCAAACTCACCCACGGCAGCTACGGACCATCTCATATGCACGATCGGGGTCAACCGGGTTCGCCCAGTGCCCGTCGTTCTTTATCCAAGAACCAACGATCAATGCGTCGGCGTACTCAAGGAGATCACCCGCGTTGCTCGGGGATACGCCGGACCCAACAAGGATGGGGAGATCGACGGCTTCGCGTGCCTCGCGGACATCCTCGACTGCGGTCTGTTTCCCGGTAGACGCGCCGGTGATAATGATGCCGTCGGCTCCGAAGAACTTGGCGCCCTGCGCAACCTCAGTGATTGAGAGGTCCCCGGTGATCGCATGCGAGGCGTGCTTCTTCTTCATATCGCAGAAGATCTTGACGGACTGTGCGCCGATTGATCTGCGGTAACGCAGAAGCCCCCCCGCTTCCGCCTTTGAAAGCAGCCCCTCGTCGGCGATATGGGCGAACACGAAGTTCTCGCAGCGGATGAACCCGCCGCCCGTTGCGTGGGCGACGGCGAGCGCGTGGGTGTTTCCTCCCGAGAGGATCTGGACGCCGAACGGGATGGAGATGCTCGAGGCGATAGAGCACGCGATAGCGGTCATGGTGCTGGTGATGTCGGGTGTGAGATCGTCGCCGTGGACATAAGGGATGTCGTGCATGTTCTCGATGATGATCGCGTCGAATCCGGCGTCCTCGAGTAGCTTGGCTTCCTTGGTTGCCTGGGCGACGATCTCGGCAACCGATTGGGTGTTGTTGGGTGCGGAGGGGAGGGGGCCGACATGGACCATGCCGATGAGTTTTTTGTCGGCGTTGGGCTGGAGATCGAGGGGGGTGTGCATGTCGGAGTTCCGGGTCTGCTTTGATGATGCCGGACGATTTCAGGCATTCTTGGGTTGTGCGGCGTCCCCAAGTCGAATACTTTGGGAGACCCTATCGTAGAGCGACCAACCCGCACACGGTGCGGCCAACGAGGACCCAAATGAGCGAAAAACGATACCTGACCGCACCGGACCCGACCGAGACGAAGTTCCCGAAGGGTGTGCCGTTCATCATCGGCAACGAGCTTGCGGAGCGGTTCAGTTTCTACGGGATGAAGGGTATCCTGGTGATCTTCATGACCACCTACCTGCTGGGCCCGGGCGGCGAGCTTGAGACGATGAACCGGGAGGAGGCCATGACGGTCTACCACCTGTTCACGATGAGCGCCTATTTCTTCCCGATGATCGGTGCGCTGATCGCGGATATCTTCCTCGGCAAGTACCGGACGATCCTCTGGCTGAGCCTGTTGTATTGCGTTGGGCACGGGCTGCTGGCGCTGATGGATGTCGCGCCGCACACGATGGGGATCGGGATGAAACCGTTCCTCTTTGCGGGGCTGGTGTGCATCGCGATGGGCTCGGGGGCGATCAAGCCGTGCGTGAGTGCCCATGTCGGTGACCAGTTCGGCACGGGCAACAAGCACATGCTGACGCAGATCTTCAACTGGTTCTATTTCTCGATCAACATTGGGGCAGCGAGCTCGATGGTGCTCACGCCATTTTTTCTCAACGCGGAATGGGGCGGTCCGTGGCTTGCCTTCGGCGTGCCCGGCGTGCTGATGGGGATCGCGACTCTGCTCTTCTGGATGGGACGCAATGTGTTCGTGCATGTGCCCGCCGCGGGGATCGATGCGTTCTTCAAGGAGACCTTCAGCAAAGACGGCATCCGCGCAATCCTGAACCTCATCCCGCTGTTCCTGATCTTTGTCCCGGTGTTCTGGGCGATCTTCGACCAGACCGGGTCGTCATGGGTCTTGCAGACCGAGCAGATGAACAGCTTCATCGGAAGCTACCAGGTGCTTCCATCACAGGTGCAGGCGGTGAACCCGGTGCTCATCCTCATCGGCATCCCGATCTTCACCTATGTCATCTACCCGATGGGCGACAAGGTCTGGAAGCTGACCCCGCTCCGCAAGATCGGGATCGGCTTTGTCATCACCGCGGCGGCGTTCGCGCTCTCGGCGATCATCGAGACCTGGATTGTTGCCAACAGCGACCAGGTCATCAACCAGATGTGGGCGGATCTCGGGTCCGCGGTCACAACAGATCTGGTCAAGCCCACGAAAATGAGCGACATGCTCCAACTTGTCAAGGAGCACGGGTGGACCGCGAAGGAGATCGGTCCATATCTGACCAGCATGCCGCATATCAGCTGGCAGGTTCTCGCGTACATCATCATGACCGCCGGCGAGATCATGGTCTCGATCGTGTGTCTGGAGTTTGCATACACGCAGAGCCCGAAGAAGATGAAGAGCTTCATCATGGGCATCTACATGCTCGGGATCTCGATCGGTAACTTCTATGTCGCGGGCGTGAACTTCTTCATGGAGCAGACAAAGGACGAGGCCGGCAACACCCCGCTCGACGGGCCGAACTACTTCTGGTTCTTCTCCGGGATGATGATGGCGACCACCATCGCGTATCTCATCTACACCCAGTTCTACAAAGGGAAGACATACATCCAGGGCGAAGAGCAGATGGAGTGCCCGAAGTGCGGGTACGACATTACCAAGATCCAGGGACCGAACTGCCCAGAGTGCGGCACCGATGTCAGCACCTTCTTGGATGCGATCGAAGCCCGCGCGACCGCCGAGGGCACAGAAGTCGGCTAAATGATCGCGTTGACCCATCAGGCCCCGCCGTTTGGCGGGGCTTTTTATTTGCATGTCCGTGGCAACCCCGACCGGAGGAAATACTCCATCAACTCGTGCCCCTGCTGGATGTGCAGGTCCGACGCATCGGCGTTGGGCTCGCTGAAAACTCGCTTTACGAGCGAGCTGATGCCCGGGCCGCCCATCGCGAAGGGGACGGGCGTTGCGTCGTGTTTGCGGTTCGAGCACAGCGTGTAGTGATCCGGCATCACGAGCACGCGGACTTCTTGATCGCTCTTATCGATCCACCTGAGGACTGGGCCGAGGATCTTTCGGTCGATCGCTTCGATGGACGCGACCTTGGTCACAAAGTCCGCTTGGTGTGACGCTTCATCGGGTGCTTCAACATGGCAACACACGATGTCGTAGTTCTGCATCGCCGCGATGGTCGCCCTCGCCTGGGCGTCATAATCCGTATCGTGGTAGCTTGTCAGACCCGGGCAATCGATGAGATCCCACCCGATGAGCTTGGCGATGCCGCTGAGGAGATCGACGGAAGTGATCATCGCTCCGCGGAGCCCGAAACGATCGATGAACTTGGGGAGCTGTGGCTTCGTCCCCTGTCCCCAGATCCACGCCATATTCGCGGGGCGGAGCCCCTGCTCACGCCTCGCGGTGTTGATCTCGTGCTGGTCGAGGAACTGGTGCGAGAGGGCCATAAGCGTCCGCAGGGCTTCAGCCTCGTCGGCAGACCCCGATGGCAACGCGGGGGTGAACGGTTGGTTCGGGATCTCGTGCGGCGGGGTCGCTTCGACGGACGCGTAGTTCCGAGTCGAATGATCGACCAGGATACTCCGATAGCTCACGCCCGGGGTGAGGGCGAAATCCGCGGCGAGTTGGGGTGCGTGCTGGGACCAGAACCCGCTCAGTCCGCTGAGGAGTTCGCGTGCCTCGGCGTCGGAGATCCCGCCGGCGGAGTGGTCGAGCATGAGCCCGTGCTGATCGGTGCCCGCATCGCCGACGGTGACAAGGTTGAGCCGGAAGATCCAGTTGTTGGGGGCGGACAGGACATCGAGAGACGCCGCCTCGAGCGGTGCACGCCCTGTGTGGTACTTCGCGGGGTCGTACCCGAGCAGGGACATGGTGCAGACATCGGAACCCGCGCCGAACCCGGGCGGGGTGGTCGCCGCGGTGCCGAGCCGCCCTGCCCTCGCGAAACGATCGAGGTTGGGGGTGTTCGCCGATTGGAAAGGCGTAAGCCCGTCGAGTTCGGGGAGCGGTCTGTCGGCAGCTCCGTCGGGGATGAGAATGAGGTATTTCACGGTGAACTGTATTACATAATCCACGGCGGGAGATTCGGGAAGAGTGCCTGCCAGATAAAACTCGCGGGCTTGGAGACAAAGAGGTCGCCGGCGGCAAAGAGATAGTTGCCAGCGGTCATGAAGATGAAGATAAATCCGATCAGCGAGAACCACTGCCCGTGCTCCGAGAGGATCAGCCGGCGGTAGGCACCCCAGCGGTCCATGAGGATCCGCCCGCCGTCGAGCGGGAGCACAGGGATGAGGTTGAAGAGCATCAGGATGACATTGAGCATCGCACCGAGGAAAAAGAAGGTCGTG
Organism: Phycisphaerales bacterium; assembly: GCA_020427745.1. GTDB lineage: Bacteria > Planctomycetota > Phycisphaerae > Phycisphaerales > UBA1924 > UBA1924. Next base: position 15,805 of record JAGQOC010000121.1, read on the forward strand.
ATGTTGCTGCTGAGCGGCTCGCCAACGCTGAACGCCGTGAGAATCTCGCCCGCGGCGAGCGGTCGCCAGAGCACAAGACAGACAAACGCGACGATCGCGATCAGCAGGTTCATCCCCGGGCCCGCGGCGAGTGTCAGCGTCTCGGCGTACTTCCCACGCATCCGGGATGGATCAACCGGCATCGCGCCCCACGCGATCCCGAGTACGGCGAGGGCGATGAAACTCCACATCCCCATATGGACCATCGGGTTCCAGGTCATGTGCCCGGTCGCTCTGGGGGTCGGGTCGCCGAAGTGCAACGCCGCCCAGCCGTGGGCAAGCTCGTGGAGACAGATGGAAAAAATAACCCAGACCAACCAAGAAACAACCCACACCTGGCCGTTGATGTTCGGGCTATTCATCAGCTCCGAGATCCACCAATCACCCATGTGTGGGCTCCTTGTTTCGTTTATTTGTCGTCCCCGAAGGGGTTAGCGGGCTCGTTGATTACTTCGCGGCAGGGGTCGCGGTCGACGCGGCGACGGCCTGCTCAACGATCTTGTCAAAGAGCTTGGGATCGTCGATCGCGATCTGCGAAAGCATCTTGCGGTTCAGATTGATCCCCGCGAGCTTGAGCCCGTTCATAAACAGCGAGTAGCGGGTCCCACGCATGCGACAGGCCGCGGTGATGCGTGTGATCCAGAGCGCACGCATGTCGCGCTTGCGGGCGCGGCGGTCACGGAAGGCGTAGCAGCCCGCGCGCCGGACGGCGATCTTGGCCTGGTACTTGTGGCGGCTCTTGGTACCGAAGTAGCCGCGGGCCTGACGGAGGAGTTTGTTGCGGGCCCGGGTGCGGGCGGAACCTTTGCGTACGCGTGGCATATCAATGCGCTCCAAATTTGTTCGACGGAGACCGGCTCAGTCCGGTGCTTTGTTCCCGGCGGACGGGGATGGAAAAAGCCCGAACGCTCAACGCGAGCGTTCAGAGTATTGGTTTACGAGTCTTTCTTCGCCGCGTCGCGCATCGCTTGCTTCTCGGCGGGCGAGGGGTTGCGACGGATCGCGGTGCGCGGCTGGTTGCGCCCACGCAGACGGCGGAAGAGCAGCTTCTCGAAGCGCTTGGCTTCGGACGCGACCACATTGCGGTCCTTGCGGAGCTGGCGCAGGCGCTTGGCGCTCTTGCGGGACGAAAGATGCTTGTGGTATCCGGCGCGGTGGCGGACCTTGCCGGTCTTGGTGATCCGGACGCGTTTGGCCAGACCTTTGTGGCTCTTGTTCATCGCAGAGGCTCCTGACGGATCTCGAAAGTAGTCATCGACAACACCCGCATCCATTGCGGGCAGGAGGGAAGTATAGCCTCCCGATCAACCCCGACCAGCGGGCAAGAAACGGGATTTTGTTCAATCACGGGCCGACGAAGGCATCGGCCGGGCCGTCGGGCTGCTCGTTGCCCTCGATGATCCCCAGGTGGTTGCGGACCTGGTGGAGCACCTGCTCGATGGGGCGGGGGAGCCAGAGGTTGTCGTTGCTCTCAAGGACCGGGCGGCTGAGCCACTGGGTGGAACCGTCGAGTTTGAGGATGTGCTGCCCGGCGTAGTTGTGGTTCGGGGAGTTCTCCTCGGGGATGATCGGCACGCCACGGATCGCCCGGAGGGTGACCGGTGAGCGATCGGACATGACGACCACACGGACGGGCTGGGCCGGGTCGTGGACCCTGAACCCGCCCCGGGGCATGATCCGGTAGGAATACGAGAGCGATTCGATGGATTTCCAATCCCAGGCGTCCGGATCGGGGTCGCCGGTCTGGGCGGCTTCATTGCTCGGGCAGGCGAGATCGCTCAGGGTGGCGTGGTCGGTGCGGACGAGGGTGTAGAGGTTGGCAGAGTTCGACTGCTCGGGGGTGGAGCCGACCTTCATCCATGTGGGGCCGAACCCGGCGGTCGCCATCGGGAGGGTGTCCCGGTTGGCGTTTGCATAGGTGCCGAAGGCTTCCGCGACCGTGTCGAGATTCCCCAAACAGGCGACCTGCCGGGCATTCTGCTGCACGCTGTTGAACATGGGCAATGCGATGGAGCCCGCGATCAGGAGCATCGCCGCCAGCGAGATCAGATCCGAAAGCCGGAGGCGCATAGTGCCCTTGCCGCGGATCGGCATGGCTCGGGCCGCCTCCTCGGCGTCGATCTGGGCCTGAATCCGTGCGAGGGTTCGATCAATGAGGTCCCGCTTCGCGGCTGGATTCGCGGGTGCGGAATCAACCGCGAGTGTCCGGAGCGACTCAAGGGCCTTCCCGCGGGGCTGGAGGGTCGATTCGAGGGTGTCGAGATCACAGCCGGACTCGATCCATTGGTCAAGGGCCCGCTGATCCAGCTCGCTGAGCTGCTCCGTTGCCTCGGCATCGGATCGTCTCACGCTGAGCGCGGTGTAGTCGATCCGTGGGGCACGCTGCGATTCCGCGGCGACGGGGGTATCGAGGAGGGCAAGGAGCCGTGTGAGTGATTGGGTGGTTGGGTCGGAAGCGAGGGTGTGGTCGGTTGCGCGAGCCTCGATGAACTGGTCGAGGATCTGGGCGCTGGCGGCATCAAGTTGGGGGTCGTTCGGTTGATCTGCGGTACTCATTGATCTTCCCCACGGCTGGATGATTCTTTCGAGACGACCTGCCAGCTTCGAGCGAAGGCTGCGACGGCGCTGTGCATGCGGGACTTGACGGTCCCGAGCGGGATGCCGAGGTCCTCGGCGATCTGTGCGTAGCTGAGCCGCTGGAAGTAGGCCAAGAGCAGCACCTCACGGAGCGGTGGGCCGAGTCGATTCAGAGCCTCTTGAACGAGTTGGTCGCGTTCGGCGAGGTCCAGGGCGGCGTCTGGTGAGGGGACATCCACCTCGAGCAGATCCACGAACGCCGTCCCGCCTTCGGACCCTTTGAGCGAACGAGAGAGCTCGTAGGTCTTCTGGCGTTTCTTCTTACGGAGGTAGTCCCTGCCCTTGTTCGCGCCAATTGTAAATAACCATGGGCGAAATCGGCGGGAGGCGTCAAAGGTATGGGCCGATAAATGGACCTGGAGGAAGGTTTCTTGGAAGAGGTCTTCCGCGGCGGCCCGATCGCCCACAAGACGGGTCAAAAACCGCAGCAGATCATCGTGGTACCGCTCGATGAGCTCGCGATAGGCGCTCGGATCCCCATCGCGGAAGGCGATGAAGACCTGCTCGTCTGTTTGGGCGCTGAAATCCGGCAATTCTTCCCTCTCACACCAGTTGCGGGGGTTTACGACGGCGGTTGGGGAAAAGATCGGCTAATTCGGCTCATGGACTGCGCCGAGCGTCCGTTCCATAGCGATCCCGGTCTGCGGCCCGAATCTTGCAAGCCCGTCCGCACGCAGCCTGGGGGCGGTCTGGGCGACATAGGTCTCGTAGGCCGCGATTGATGGGAACCGATAGCGGGAGACCACGATCGGTGCGGGCGGATCGGTCTGGAGCACGGCGTGCCCGCAGAGGGCGCCGCCTTCGATGACTTCCTGGATATGCCCGCCGGTGAGCCAGTCGAGGTAGGGCTGGATCATGGCGGGGTCCGGGAATGTTGCTCGGACAGAATATTCGATCATGGACATACCGGAGGATACCCGAAAAACCGGCAATAGGTGCAATCCCGGCCCATATGAGGGCGTTGTTCCGGTAGGATGATCCCCGCTTTGACCATGCAGCCCACCCCTCCAACCGAGCAGCCCGAGTCGCTTGGGGCGTTGATTGCGTCTGCTGCCAAAGGGGACGAGCAGGCTTGGGTCGAGTTGGTCGGTCTTTATGCCAAGCGTGTGTTCGCGATGGCCAGGAGCCGGCTGCACGACGAGGAGCTTGCCGAGGAAATCACACAGTCGGTCTT
>JAGQOC010000122.1 GCA_020427745.1 Phycisphaerales bacterium
CGATCGCAAGGGGCGTGTGCTCGCGGCGGATCGGGCGAGCTACGACATCGCGGTCGATTTCCGTGTGCTCGATGGGTCGTGGGCTGCGAAGCAGGCGCGGAGCCACGCGATGCGGGTGCATAAGGACGAGTGGGGGCTGCTGACAGACGAGGAGCGGGAGGCGCTGGTCGTGTCCACTCGGCGGGCGTACGACGAGCATGTCGAGACGATGATGCGATACATCGTCAAGGAGACCGGGGTCGATCGCAACGAGCTGGACGAGCGCTGCGCACAGATTGTCGAGCGGATCCAGCGGATGCATGCGCACCAGTCCGAGCGGGTCCGCGAGCGGCTGATTGAGGAACGCAAGCGGTCCGGGCTCCCGCTCGAGCCGGACGACATGGACCGGATCGAGCGGATCGCTGATGAGCCGATCCGTGAGATGGTGACCGGGCATGTTGTCGTTGAGGGGGTGAGCGATGAGGTCGGGTTTCGGCTGATGCGTCTGGTGGGGCAGGAGTGGACTGTCCGTGCGTCCCAGGATCCCAAGGGGGAGCAGGGGCTTGAGCCGAGGTCGGTGGAGTTGTTGCCGGGGCTCTCGGTTCTGGACGCGTCCGAGCGGGTGTACCCGTTTACGAGTGTGCAGGTGGATCTGGATCTGAACTCGTTCCCGCGTCCGATGCGTGAGCAGCGGGCGATCGGGATGACTGTGGAGGATGTTGCGTCGCTTGTGCTCGGGAAGATGGACGATCGGGTGTTTGCGACCGATGTTGAACGCCGAGAAACGGTGTTCGGTTCGGATGCGGAGTTCCGGGCGTGGGCGTCCACGGACGACGGGATCGATCGCGGGCAGTACGAGCTGAGCGGTGATCGGGTCGGACGGACCGGGCTGGAGGCGGCGTTCGAGGATCGGCTCCGCGGGTTGCGGGGCGTGCGCGTTGAGCAGATGCAGACACGCGAAGTCCGCGAGATGGAACCCGAGATGGGCGAGGATCTGCAGCTCACGATCGATGTCATGCTGCAGGCGCGGATCCGGGCGTTGATCGATCCGCAGCTCGGTCTGACGCGCGTGCAGCCTTGGCATCAGAATCCGAAGCCCGAGGTGATGAGTGTGGGGACAGAGTTGGGGGCGGGGGTGATTGTGCTGGAGGTCGCGACTGGTGAGATCCTCGCGATGGTGACCGGGCCGACGCCGCCGCGGGACGGGGACTGGGCGCGTCTCGGTGTGCGTACAGACGAGCAGCGTGCGTACTTCGAGAAGGTGCATTCCCCGTATATCAACAAGGCGATCGCGAAACCCTATCCGCCCGGATCGGTTGCCAAGGCGTTGATCCTGTGCGGGGCGGCGGCGCACGATATGTATCATCCGCACGAGACGATCGAGGCGACGGGGCATCTGTATCCGGATCGCCCGGACATCCTGCGATCGTGGATCTTCAAGCAGCACGGTCTGACGCATGCGGACCAACTCGGGCATGATCCGGACGGTGTTGAAGCGTTGATGGTGTCGAGCAATGTGTTCTTCTTCACGCTCGGTGAGCGGCTGGGGCCCCGGAATATCGCGGAGGTCTACAACCGGTTCGGGGTGGGCTATGCGTATGACCTTGGGGTGGGAACGGTGTGGCCCGGTTCGATCGGGGGGCTTTACTCGGCGAATGACGGATCGGATATCACGGAGTTCGACGCGATCCAGATGGGGATCGGGCAGGGCCCGGTGACCTGGACACCACTGCATGCGGCGGACGCGTACGCGACGATCGCGCGGATGGGGTACCACATCGAGCCGTCGCTGATCCACAGCGGAGAGGCACCGGCGGTGACTGATCTGAATATCCAGTCGTGGGTGGCCGGTGAGGCGCTCGAGGGCTTGCATCTGGTGGTGTCGGACCCGCGGAACGGCACGGGGTACGGGATCCGGTATGGGGATTCTCCGGTCGCCGAGCCCATGTTTGATGCACCGGGGATCCGTGTGTGGGGGAAGACGGGAACGGCGACGAGTTCACCTCTGGTGATCGACCCGGATGACTTCGGGGAGGGGAAGAATGGTCCGCTTGAACCACGAGTTGTGCGTGAGGGTGACCATTCGTGGTATGTGACGCTCGTAGCCCCGGAGGGGGAGTCTCCCAAGTACGCGATCGCGGTGGTTGTGGATTACGGGGGATCGGGCGGGCGCGTGTCGGGGCCGATCAATAATCAGGTGATCCACGCGTTGATCGCGGAGGGGTATCTGCCGGGCGGCGACCGTGTGGTTGAGGGTGGCGCACCATGAGTTCGATGGCGACAAGGGTGTTCCGTCTGATCCGCGGCGGTGGTCGCGGTACCGAGCCGGTGTACAAGTCGATCCGGATGGTGAACTTCTCGTGGGTGAGCGTGGTGGCGGCTTTGCTGATTACGCTGGTCGGGGTGTACTCGATTGATGTGAGCGGGCAGCTGCGTTCTTCGGGTGATATGGAGCTTGCAGCGGTCGCGGCCAAGCAGGTTGTGTTCCTGATCATCGGGATGCTGGCGTGTGTCGTGATCGCGTTGCCGCACTATCGGTTGGTCGGCTATATGTCGATCGCGATGTTTGTGCTGTGTATCGGTCTGCTGATATTTTTATTGGTGCCGGGCGTGCCGACCTGGCTGGTGCGTCCGCGCAACGGGGCTCGGGCGTGGATCAACCTGGGGCTAATGGACTTCCAGCCGAGTGAGCTGACAAAGATCGCGTTTGTGCTCGTGATCGCGTGGTACATGCGCTACCGATCGCAGCATCGAAAGATCCGCGGGCTGATTGTCCCCGGGATCATCGCGGCGATCCCGGTGGGGCTTATTACGGTGCAGCCCGATCTGGGGACATCGAGCCTGTTTGTGCCCGCGCTCTTTGCGATGCTGATCGCGGCGGGGGCGAAGCTCAGGCATCTCTCGCTGATCGTGGTGTGCGCGGCGCTTGCGGCGCCCGCGGCGTATCCGTTTATGCAGCCGCACCAGAAGCAGCGGATTGTTGCGATGGTCAAGCAGTTTCAGGGGGATGACTCGACCTCGTTCGACATCAACTACCAGTCCGACAAGGCGCAGACCCTGATCGGCGCGGGGCAGGGTGCTGGCATGAGCGATTCCGCGGCGCGGGCCGTGGTCTATTACAACAAGCTCCCCGAGGCGCACAACGACATGATCTTTGCGGTTGTCGTCGCTCGCTTCGGGTTCCTGGGTGGGGCGGCGGTGTTGGCGTTGTATGGGCTTTGGGTTGGGGGGGCGTTGATGGTCGCGGCATCGTGCCGGGAGCCGCTGGGGAGGTTGGTCGCGGTGGGGCTGAGTGCTTTTATCGCTGCGCAGGTCGTGATCAATATCGGGATGAATCTGGGGATCCTGCCCATCATCGGGATTACACTTCCCTTTATGAGTTACGGCGGGTCGAGCCTGCTCACTTGCTGGCTGATGACCGGGCTGATAGTGAATGTGGCGTTGCACCGTCCGCGTCCGCCGTACCGGAGCTCGTTCGAGTTCGCGGATGACGAGGGGCCGGACACGATGCTCGCGACGCGTGCGTATGGGCGGAAGATCGGGTTCTCTGGGCGGGCGATTACGCGCTGAGCGTGAAGGGGCGGTAGGTGAGATGACGATTGCAATGACGCCTCCGGATGGATGGACCGACCACGCGGCGGAGCTCGGGATATCTTTCGAGCAAGGAGAGATCGATCAACTCGGGAGGTACCTCGCGCTGCTGATGGACGCGAACACGCGGATGAATCTCACGGCGATCCGCGACGAGACGGAAGCGTGGGACAAGCACATCCTCGATGCGCTCACGCTCGTTCCGGTGCTCGCGGAGCTCCGGGAGGGCGCGTGTGTGGTGGATATCGGATCGGGTGGGGGGATCCCGGGGTTGCCGCTGGCGATCGTGATGCCGCATCTGCGGTTCACGCTCGTTGATGCGACGGCGAAGAAGTGCAGGTATCTTGAAGAGACGGCGGAATCACTCGGGTTGAGGAATGTTCGTGTGATCAATGATCGCGCGGAGCGGCTTGGGAACGATCGCGGGGAGCGTTCGCCGCAGGGACGACGGGACGCGCACCGCGAGCAGTACGACATGGCGGTGGCGCGTGCGGTGGGGCGGATGGCGATGCTGGTGGAGCTGACGGTGCCGTTGGTGAAGGTCGGCGGGCTGGTGGTGCTGACCAAGGGGCAGAAGGCCGACGAGGAGCTGGCGGAAGCGAAGCAGGCGTTGTATATGCTGCACACAACGCACGCGGGGACAATCGATACGCCGACGGGTCGGATCGTGGTGCTGGAAAAGCAGCGGAAGACGCCTCGGGATTATCCGCGGGGGGACGGGGAGCCGAAGCGTTCGCCCTTGGGGGTCCGCAAGGCATGAGCGTGTCCGTCGCGGACATCCTGGGTGACTCGGGGGTGATCGCGACGGCGCTCGGCGGGGGGTATGAGTCGCGTCCGGAGCAGGTCCGCATGGCGCAGGCTGTTGAGCGGGCGATGGAGGAGCAGTCGCACCTGCTCGTCGAGGCGGGCACGGGGGTCGGCAAGAGCTTCGCGTATCTGGTTCCCGCGATGGTGCGGGCGATGACGAACAACGAGGTTGTCGTCGTCGCGACGAACACGATCGCGCTGCAGGAGCAGCTCGTGCAGAAGGATATCCCGGTGCTGCTCGAGGCGCTCAAGGATGTGGGGCCCTGCAAGTCGGTGCTCGTAAAGGGACGCGGGAACTACATGTCGATCCGGCGCTTGGCGCTGGCGAGCAAGCGGCAGGACACGCTGCTCCCCGATGCGGCGGCGCGGAGATCGCTGCGGGTGATCGAGGACTGGGCGTACAGCACCGAGGACGGATCGCTGAGCACGCTGCCGAACCTGGAGCGGATGGGTGTGTGGGATTCGGTGCGTTCGGATTCGACGAACTGCATGGGACGCCGTTGCCCGCACTACAACGAGTGTTTCTACCAGATCGCTCGGCGGGAGATGGAGGGTGCGAACCTGCTGATCTGCAACCACGCGTTGTTCTTCTCGGATCTCGCGCTGCGTGCGAACGGGACGGGGTTCCTGCCGAAGTACGATCATGTGATTCTGGATGAGGCGCACGGCGTGGAGGACGCGGCGGCGGACCACTTCGGGTTGCGGCTGACAGAAGGGCGTGTGTCGTTTCTGCTCCATGCGTTGTATCAGCAGAAGACGGGCAAGGGGTATTTATCTCATCTGCAGCTCGCGGCGGGGGATATTGAGCCGATCGAGAAGGCGGTGATGCTGGTCAACCGAGCGGAGCACGCTTCGATGGCGTTCTTCGATGATCTGCACCGGGCGCAGCGTGATCCGGAGGTTCGCAACGGGCGTGTGCGCAAGCCCGGGGTTGTGCGCAACGAGCTGAGCGGGGCGATGAACGACCTGAGTGTGCGTCTCAAGCGGATCCGCGAGGATGTTGTCAACGAGCAGGATCGGTTCGAGCTCAACGCGTTCGCGGTGCGTGCGAGTGAGATCGCGGACCACGCGGAGGCGCTCGTCGAGCAGACGATGGAGAAGTGCGTGTACTGGATCGAGGAGACCCAGGGGCGCGGGCGTGGCGGGCCTCGGGTGTCTCTGGCGTGCTCGCCGATCGAGGTGGCGCCGCTGCTCAAGGAGCACCTGTTCGCGGAGGACTGCAGTGTCATTCTGACGAGCGCGACGCTGACGACGAGGAATGTGAAAGTAGACGAATCGACAGAGCACGCGGAGACGGCGTTTGCGCACACGCTCAGTCGACTGGGCGCGGAAGGGGCGGCGACGCTGCAGCTCGGGAGCCCGTTCGATTACGCGGAGCAGGTCGAGGTGTTTGTCGATACGACGGTGCCGAATCCGCGTGGCAAGCCGAATGCCGAGGGGGAGTCGTTTGAGGACGCGATCGTGTCGCGGGTGCATGACCATGTCATCGCGACGGACGGTGGGGCGTTTGTGCTGTTCACGAGTTTCCAGCTGCTCAATGAAGCCGCGGATCGGTTGAGGCGTCCGCTCGAATCGCTCGGGATGCGGGTGTGGGTGCAGGGGAAGGATGGGTCGCGGTCGCAGATCCTCGAGGAGTTCCGCGCGTGCGATCGCGGTGTGCTGTTCGGGGCGGCGAGCTTCTGGCAGGGCGTGGATGTGCGGGGCGATCGTTTGCGGAATGTGATTATTACAAGGCTGCCGTTCGATCCGCCGACGCGTCCGATCGTCGAAGCGCGGTGCGAGAAGATCAAGGAGCAGGGGGGCGATCCGTTCCGGGACGATTCGCTGCCGCGTGCGGTGCTGCGTTTCAAGCAGGGGTTCGGGCGGCTGGTGCGGAGCGCGGAGGATCGCGGGCGCGTGGTTGTGCTGGATTCTCGGATCATTTCGACCGGATACGGGAAGATGTTCCGGAACGCGATCCCGGAGGGCGTCGAGCTTCGGCGGTTGCCCGAATCGGTGGGCGGGGCGGATTTCTGATATTCTAAGTTGTTTGCAGGAGGCGATTTGTGTTTCGTTGCTCGATGTTTTTGCTTGCGTGTCCTATGATCCTTGCTCGATTGGGATTGGCCGATCTGTTGAGGAGCGATGAGCATGCTTGGACGGGTTTTTAAGGCGTACGACATTCGTGGGGTGTATCCGGATCTGCTGACGGATCGGATGGCTTGGCAGATCGGGTGTGGGTCGGCCAAGTACCTGCTTGAGGAGGCGGAGTCGGACGGGGAGTCGACGCCGATGATGAAGAATGTGCTCGTCGGGCACGACATGCGCAAGTCGTCGCCGAAGCTCAACGAGGAGCTCATCCGCGGGCTGAACTCGCTTGGGGCGAGTGTGATCGATCTCGGGTTGATCGATACGCCGATGATGTACTTCGCGATCAACTATCTCGATTGCGCCGGCGGTGTGGTGGTGACGGCGAGCCACAATCCGCCGCAGTACAACGGTTTCAAGATCTCGAAGCGCAAGGCGAAACCCGTGGGTGAGTCGACGGGGCTGGGCGAGGTGCGGAAGCACGCTGCGATGGTGGACAAGAACGCGGAGCCGGTGACCGGCACGAGCATCGATCATCGTGATCTGTGGGACGCGTACCGCAAGCATGTCCTCAAGTTCATTGATCTGCAGGGCAAGAAACTGAAGATTGTTGTTGATGCATCCAACGGGATGGCGGGGACGATGTGCCCGAAGGTGTTCGGTCGCAACGGGGAGAATGTCGAGGGGCTCGAGATCATCGAGATGAACTTCGACAACGAGAGCGGCGAGTTTGCGCACGAGCCGAACCCGTTGGTTGCGTCGAATCTCGCGGACCTGCAGGCGGCGGTGATCGAGCATGATGCGGATCTCGGCTTGTGCTTCGACGGCGACGCGGACCGGTGCGTGGCGGTCGATGAGAAGGGGCAGATCGTGCCTTGTGATCTGATGACGGCTTTGCTCGCGGGGTTCTTCCTCGAGAAGAACCCGGGTGGTGCGGTGGTCTATGACCTTCGCTCGACCAAGGCGGTCAAGGAAGAGATCGAGAAGCACGGGGGGAAGGCGCACCGGGGGCGTGTGGGGCATGTGTTCATGAAGCAGTTGCTCAGCTCCGAGGGGGCCGTCTTTGGTGGCGAGCTTTCCGGGCACTTCTACTTCCGCAAGAACTTTAACGCGGACTCGGGCGCGATCGCGATGGCGACCGTGCTCACGGCGGTGGCGGCGGCGGGCAAGCCCGTGAGCGAGATGATCGCGCCGATGGCCCGCTACAAGCAGTCGGGCGAGATCAACTTCGA
>JAGQOC010000123.1 GCA_020427745.1 Phycisphaerales bacterium
GCTTGCCGGTGGAGCCGGAGGTGTAGAGCAGGAAGAGCATGTCCTCGGCTTCCATGTGCTCGCACGGGCACTCGTCGGACACCTTCGCGTGCTCCTCGTCCCAGCAGAGATCGAGCTCACCCCAGCTGATCTTGTTGTGGCAGCGCCCGTAGCAGAGCACATGCTCGACGGGCTGCTCGCCCTGCTCTTTCATCAGCTCGATCGCGGCATCGACATTGTCCTTGAGCGGCACCACCTTCCCGCGACGCCACGACCCGTCGCAGGTGATGATGAACCTCGATTTCGCGTCGATCACGCGGTCGGCGATCGCCTGGGCGCTGAACCCGCCGAAGATCACGCTGTGCGGAGCCCCGATGCGTGCGCACGCGAGCATCGCCACGGCGAGCTGCGGAACCATGCCCATGTAGATGGTCACGATGTCGCCCTTGCCGATGCCGTGAGATTTGAGCACATTGGCGAGCCTGCTCACCTCACTCTGAAGTTCCTTGTACGAGATCGTGCGCCCGTCCATCGGCCTGCCCGAGTCGTCGACGGGCTCGCCCTCCCAGATGATCGCCGGGTCGTCGCCGTGCCCGCTGTCGACCTGACGATCGACGCAGTTGTAGCATGCGTTGGTCGTCGCGCCACCGAACCATTTGGCGTCCGGAGCCTTCCATTCGAGCACCGAATCCCACGGCTTGAACCAGTGCAGCTCGGACGCGACATCGGACCAGAACCCTTCGGGGTCGTTGATCGAGCGATGATGCATGGATTGGTAGGCGTCGAGCGAATCAACGAGCCAGCGGGTGGCGCCGACCTCGCCCGGCTTGGGGGGCTGAAAGACGCGGTTCTCGTGGAGGGTGGACTCGATGCCTTGGCTGCTCATGCGGTGCTCCTCAAAACTGCGGATGATCCGCACATTCTAGGAGCTAACCGGATGTCGCACAACAGAATCGATCAGTGGGCGCTGGTCACGCGGAGGACTTCCTGGATGCTCGTCAGCCCTTCCTGGGCTTTGTTGATCCCGTCCTGACGCAGCGACTTCATCCCGCGCTCGAGGCACATACGCCGGAACTCGGACACATTCGGGTTCCGCGCGATCACATCACGCAACGAGTCGTCCACCGCGAGCATCTCGTAGATACCCACACGCCCGGAATACCCCGTGCTCCGGCACTTCTCGCACCCGTTGGGCACCCACATCTCGTTGGTCGGCAGCCCGTTGATCTCGAGGAACTCCGCCATCTCCTCGCTCGGGGTTGCCTGCTTCTTGCAGTTCTGGCACAAGCGACGCAGCAGACGCTGGGCGAGCACGCCGTTGACCGCGGCGCCCACGAGGAACGGCTCGAGCCCGATGTTGACCAGACGCGTCACCGAGCTCGGCGCGTCGTTGGTGTGCAGCGTCGAGAGCACCAGGTGGCCGGTCAGCGCGGCCTGCACCGCGGTGTGCGCGGTCTCGTGGTCGCGGATCTCACCGACCATGATGACATCGGGGTCCTGGCGCAAGAGCGCTTTGAGCGCCTTGGCGAAGGTCATATCGATCTTCGCGTGCGTCTGGGTCTGGGTGATGCCATCGAGGTGGTACTCGATCGGGTCCTCAACCGTTGACACATTCATCTTGACCTTGTCGATCTGACGCAGCGAAGAGTACAGCGTGGTCGTTTTACCCGAACCGGTCGGGCCGGTCACGAGCACGATACCGTGCGGCTGCTTGATCTGGTTCTTCCAGATCTCCAGCGTGTGCTCATCGAAGCCGAGATCCTCGAGCTGCACATTGATCGACTTGGTGTCGAGGATACGCATGACAATCTTCTCGCCGTAGCCCGTCGGCAGCGACGACACACGCAGGTCGAGCTTGCGTCCCTGCACCGTGCAGCGGATTCGTCCGTCCTGCGGGACTCGGCGTTCGGAGATATCGAGGTCCGCCATGATCTTCAGACGCGAGGTGATCGCCGCGGCCATCTGCGGGGGCGGGGTCATCGATTCGAACAGCACGCCGTCGATACGCAAACGCACCTTGATCTTCTTCTCGCCCGGTTCGATATGGATATCGGACGCGCCCTCCTTGACCGCGTTCTGGATGATGTAGTTCACATAGCGGATAACCGGCGACTCGCCTGCCTGGGCTTCGAGATCCACCGCGTCGGCCTGCTGGGCACGGGTCACCTCGACATCCGTCTCATCGACATCCGCGAGCAGCTCGCTCAGGTCCATCTCGTCCGCGGAACCCGCGCCGACCTGCTCGAGCGCCCACTGGACATCCGAGGGCGGGACGAGGACGATCTTGATGCCCGCAACCCCGAGCTTTGCGCGGATCTCGTCGAGTGTGAACACATCGTCCGCGCGGACGCTGCCGATGACGGCACGGGTCCCCTCGGTGCGGAGCGGGATCACCTGATGGGCGCTGCAGAAATCAGTCCCGAGCCGCTGGAGAAGCTTCCCGTCGAACCCACCATCGAGCCCCTTCTCGCGATCGATCGTCTGGTAGCCGAGCCCGTTGGCATTCGCGATAGCGCTCTGGATCTTGCCCGCGTCGGCACCCTGTTCGAAGAGAATCTCGACAAGATTGCGACCCGGGGACTGCTTGAGGACCTGCTCGGCCATCGTGATCGCTTCACCCGTGACCGCCCCGGACTCGAGCAGCATATCGCGTAGCGCCTCGTCTGATCTCCAGTCTGATCCACTCTCGGATTGATAGATCTCCTTGACGGCGTTGGTGACATTGGGCTTGCGTGCATCGGGGCGGTTGACAAGAACCGCCGGATCGATATCCAGTGAATCCCCGCCCTCCTCACCGAACCGTCGCTGCCCGGAGGGCATCGAGGGAAGCGGGCTGAACGAACCGGTGCGCTTGTCGAGGGCGTGCCGATCGCGCTTGGCGGGGTCCAGCCTGCGGCGTGCGGAATCCTTGCTGGAATCCACACCGAGTTCGTTCAGGATGTCATCAATGTCCGCCATCGGTTCTCCGGTTCTTCCTCTACGCCGCGTTCAATCCACCAGCTGCGCGGGTTGCCCCATCGCCAGCTCATACCGAAGCCCGTCCGCCTCGATGATGACGGTCCGCCCGGTGATCTCCACCACGGTGAAATGCGTCCCGAGTTCCATCCCGACGCGGACCGCGTGCCCGCTGATCCGTGCCGCGGGCCGCTTGCCCCCGATGACGCCCTGGAGCTCGAAGCTGTAGAGCTCGGAGGCGATCTCGTTCTCGTGCGCTGTCCGCGCGTTCTCAAAGTCACGCTGGCGTTGGAGCGCCAACCGCTCCTCCTCGGACATCCCCGGGTCCATCGGCAGGTCCGTGCCGTCTCCCAAGTCCTCGTGTGCGAACGGGTGCTCGGGCAGCTCGACCTCATCGCTAAACTGACGCACGCGGGTGCTGTCGTCCAGTGCGCCCATGACCTCGCTGTATCGCTTTGTGACCTCGGGCACCGCCTGCGATGTGTAGTCGATCGAGACCACGCTCTCATCGAGCCCGGCCGCCATCCCGAGGTAGCGCATGCCGTAGACCGCCCCCACCCCAACGAGCAGGACCACACCAGCGATCATCATCTGCGTGTCCAGCTTTGACTTGCTCGGACCATGGAGCCCGGACGCGGGCCCCTGATTGAGCGAGGGGATCCCCGTTGTCGAGTCGGTCACCTCGAGGTTCAGGAACACCTTGTTCGCCGAGTCATTCTGATCGGGCTTATCCTGCGGGAGAAGTGAATCGTTCACGGTGCACCTCCGGCGTCATTCTGAAAGTAGATACTCAGCGTGAACGCTGCCTCGAGCTCGATGCCCTCCTCGGTGGAATCGGAGAGAGTCATGTCCACGATCCGCGTGATGCGGGGAAGCCGCTCGACCTCGATCAGGAAGTTGTAGAAGCCCTCGAAGGTCCCCGAGGTCTTCATCTCCAGCGGCTGCTCGCGGTACTGCGCCGCAGCGATCGGCTTGGCGCTCTTGAGCGAGGGCGGGGTGAGCCCGGCCTCGATCGCGAGACCGGAGACCTGACGCACGATCTGGTCGATCTCTTTATTCGAGGGAAGCAGCGACTCCATCTCGTCGATGCGCGTGCTCAGCTCCTCGTTGACCTTCAGCAGGTCGGCGTTGCGCTTTGTCTCCGAGCGGAGTTTATTCAGCATCTCCTGCTTGTGAGAGATCTCCGCCTTGGCCTTGTTGATGTTGGCTGTCTGTGGACGGAAGACCACAAAGTAGCTCACAATCGGCAGCAAGAGCACCGAGAGGAACAGAATCAGTTCACGGGTTCCGAATCGCATAATCGCTCCTGTTGCTCTTGTTAATCGGTGACGGTCTTCTCGCCGGCGATCCCGAATCCTGACTTGCGGATCCGGACATCCTCGGTCTCGGCGAGCATCTTGGCGTCCGCCTTGGGCGCGAGACGAAGGGTAATGCTGAACTTCCGGTACTCACGCTTGTCGATCGTCGCGTTGTCGATGTACTGCAGCTCGACATCCCGGAAAAGCTCCGAGGATTTCAGCGATTTGAGAAAATCCGCGATCTCATCGTTGTTGCTCGAGACCCCCGCGATCGACATGCTGAAGGTGAACTTCGGGGGTAGGACCTTCTCCGGCTCCTTGTCCTTCTCCTCATCCTTCCCGCTACCGATGCCCTTCTTGGTCAGCGAGCCCTTGGCACTCTTCTTCTTCGGTTCTTCCTTGGGCGCCGGCGGCTTGACACGCTCGCCCTCGAGATCGATCCTGGTCAGCGTAACGCCGTCCGGGATCCCGCGGACGATCTCGCCGACAAGCACGCTGCGGGGAACCCGGTCCTTCAACGCCGTCACGATCTCCGCACGCTCGAGCAACTCGTTGCGTTGCTTCTCGAGCGCCTTGAGCTGCTCGATCTTGGATGCCTCATCATGGAAGGCGGCCTCGACAGCGGTCTGCTCCAGATGCACTTTGCGCCATCGCTGGTGGTTGACGACAAACGCCCCGACAACTCCTCCGAGCACAAGCACGAACAGGAGCATCGCCATCAGCGACGCACGGACCTGCCCCTTGCCCTTGACATACTCAGCGGGCAAAAAGCTCCCGGCGGTCTTTGAAATGTGCGAATCGGACTTGCTCATGCGTCCCTCCAAAGTTGCTCTCTCAAAGGTCCGTCGGGATCAAGGCCCCGCCCACGACCGACGCCCATCCGGGCTGGGCGATCGAGAGGTCGACGCCGCTCGTCGGGACCTTCCCGGTTCTCCCCAATCGCGCCAGCGGATCAACGCTGAGCGCGCTCATATTCAGATTCCGTGCGAGATGCTCGCAGATCGACACCTGGCTCGACAAGCCGCCCACAAACATCACCCGCTCGATCGGGGTCCCCGGGAACAGCGTTCGGTGGTAACGCAGGCACATCGAGACCTCGTCGGTCAGGATCTCCAGCGGCTCGCTCAGGTCCACCTGTGGACCAACCGGGCGGGGCACCGATGCCGACGACTGGACCGCCTCGGACGCCGTCGACTCCTCCTCCGGCGGCGGGGGCATCCCGGGCAACCCGGAGGAACTCACCGCGGACACCGCCCGCTCGGGGACCAGCGTTTTTAGTTTCTGACGGATCTCACGAGCCTCGAGCATCGTGCAGCGGAGCTGATGGCAGATCGCCGCGTCGAAGTGCATCGCGCCGTGCTCGATCGAGCGTGCGAACACCGTCCGCGCACCGTGCATGATGAGCACATTGGTTGTCGAGCAACCCATATCGAGAACAAGCACCGGCCGCGGATCGACGATCTTGTCGCTTCCGGTGCTGAATGCCTGCGGCTGGACGGCGCGGGCGATCGCCTCGAAGTCGTTGTGGATGCCGACGGTCTCGAGCTTGGCGGATTTCAGCGTGCCCATCAGACGACCGACGAACTCGCGAGACGCGGCGTACGCGATCACCTCACGCTTGCCGCCCGTCTTCGCCCCCTCCACCAGATTGCACCGGACGAGCAACGCAGACGGATCACACCCGATCTGGGTCGAGAGGTGACCGGCGGCGACATCCTCGATCGACACGCCGTCGATGGGCTGGATCTGGAAGTGCTTGCAGACCATCTGCCCGACCGGGATCATGCAGACGGCGCGTGTGGTTTTGAACTTGCCCGAGGAGATCAGCTTGGGCAGCGCTTCCATCTGGAACAGCAACCGCTTGGCGGGCTTATCGAGCAGATCGTCTGGGGTGGTGAGTTGAGAGGCGGCGGAGATCGAGGGCTGATCGGAGCCGCTGAGCTGGAGCACCTTGAGCGAGCCGACACCGAAATCGATCGAGAGCGGGAATCCCGCGCGGATCGCGCCGACATTCGAACGAACATTCGAGCGGACAGACGAACCAAGTTTTCCGAGTTTCGCTTTGCGCTTCACGGACCGTCGCCCCTTTCCACCCGGCGTCGATGATCGATATGCGGGACCAGCCAACGCTGTATCCGCCGTCAACACCGTGGAATCGGCCGAATTCAGTTGTCAGTTCAATGGACTTGGAAAGCCCCTCATCCGCGGGAACCCTCCGCACGCGGATGCGGCCCAGGCGTCATAACCCGCAGCGTTTCACGCGCCCATCGACGCCAGGCGTCCGAGAACCGTGGACAACCGTTCCATCGCGCCGTCCAGATCCCACCGCTGGTCCGCACGATTTCCGGTCGTGTTGGAGATCACGCGGAGCTCCCCGCTGAGCACGCCGAGCCGCTGCGCCACGAGCGCGATCGAGGCGCCCTCCATCGCTTCGACGCTCGCGCCCGTCCGAGAAACCACGCCGCGGGCACAACCATCGTCCCCCGAGCACCAGGAGACGCACGCGATCGTTGCGTGCGCATCGCACAGCGATCCGAGCCATTCGATTACGCGTGGGTCGTGGTCGATGCCCATCTCGCCGTTGTCGAACGGGGCGAACCCCATCTCGGCGCAGTTGATGAACCCGCCGGGCGTGCCGACACCCTCGTCCGAAAAAACCGAACGCGATGCGCAGACCGTGTCCAAGATTCGGTGCCCCCCGCCCGGGAGCACGCCCGCGATGCCGACAGAGAGCACACCCGCGTATCTGGACGCATCGATCACGCTCGCCACCGCGCCCGCGGCGTTCGACTTGCCCACACCCGTTCGGACCAGCTCGAAGCGATCGTGCAGCCGAACCGGAACCCAGAGCTCTGGTGGTGTGTTAAGACCAAAGGCGTCGAGCACCGCCGACGCCTCGCGGGGAGCCGCGGCGGCGAGGAGCCAGATTCCATCACCCGGGATCTTCATCGACATGGCACACTATAGAACCGGACTACGCGGCCTCGCTCTTATTGATCAGCGTGTGCGCACGATTCTCCATCTGCTTCGCGATCTGGCGCAGACAGAACTCGTCGTTGCTCGACGGATAGAAGTTGTCCTTGCGGACATCATGCCCGCTGGAGAGCTCGATGGAGATGTCCGGGTTGGCGCGCAGGTCGATCCGCTCGCCGCACTCCTCGTCCTCGAAATGTGTCAGTTCGTTGACCACGGGTCGGCACGGATCCTCGGTGGACCAGTCGACCACGACGCCCTTGACGCCGTTGCTCAGACGCACCATCGTCCCCGGCGGGTAGGGAGGACAGACAGCCATCAGTGCGCGCAGCACGATCGGATCGATCAGGTTGCGGAACTCAGGACCCAGCAGCATCTTCAGCGCACGCACCGGCGGACGCGAGGGTGTCCCCTCCTCCGAATCCCCGATCGACGAAGCGGGGTGGACCAATCGGTCGTAGATATCCGCGGCCGCGATGATGCGCGCAAAGATATGGATATCCGAGCCGGCGCGGTCCACGACCTTCCCCTGCGCGTTGCGTCGCTTGGGGAACCCCGAGCCGTCGTAGCGTTGGTGGTGGTGCAGGACCGACGCCGCCGCGGACGGGTCCAGATGCCCGCGCAGCATCTCGAAACCGATCCGCGTATGGCGTTGCCATTCCGGATCGGACTCGTCGTGCTCGCACGCCCACCGCTCACGGACGGACATAGGCAGACGGGTCATCCCGATGTCGTGCAGCATCGCCGCGACACCCAGGTTCGTCACATCTTTCGCCAGATGCGACGGCAAGCGATCGCGCTCACGCAGCAAATAAAATCCCAGACGCATCCCCATCAGCATGGAGATGAACCCGACATTCGCTCCGTGGCGGACGGCGGGCTGCCCGGAATCGACCAGCTCCCCGACAAAAACGCCGCTCTTCGGATCATCAACCAACCGGCTCATCAGCTTGCCCATCGAGGCTTTGTACTGACTGAAATGCAGCTTCGCGTGGACCTCCTGCCCTGCGGAGTCGAACGCGTGGGCGACATCGCTCGCCACGCCCGCGCGGGCGGCCATCACCCTGGGCGAAACAAACTTGCGGATCTCGGACATGTTGGGATACTTGATCCACACCTCCGGCAGACGCAGCTCGCGCAGACGATCCACGGTGCTCCGCTCCAGCACAGCACCGGGTTTCAGCAGTGTCGTGTTACTCGTGCGTGGATGGAAGACCGGCATCGCCAGCACCATCCCCGCTCGCGCGTGTGAGATCGGTACCCGCAGCATCGCTTGCTCCCGTTTCCGTGTGGTCCATGCACCCATCATCGGTTGCAAACCGCCCCGGCATCGGTCGAATCCGGATCAATTCGATCCCGGGATCGCGTATGAAACGATCACATAAGTAAGATAAAGCAGCACGAAAACGCTCCCCACCACGCGTCCGAGAACCGGACGAACGACGCAGAGCACCAGCAGCAGCACGCTGACTCCGAGCATAATCCAGACATGCGCCATCATGGACGCGTCCATCGTCAGCGGCGAAACGAGGGCCGTCACCCCCAGCACACTGAGCAGATTGAAGACATTGGACCCGATGACATTGCCCACCGCGATATCGGACTGCTTCTTGGTCGCCGCACGGATCGTCGCCGCGAGTTCGGGCAGGCTTGTCCCGAACGCAACGATTGTCGTGCCGACCACCCCCTCGGAGACCCCCGCCCGCAGCGCGAGCTGAGAGGCACCCGCGACGAGCGCCTTCGCACCAAGCCCGAGCCCGACGATCCCCGCGATGACCAGCAGCAGATCGATCCAGATCGGCTTCGGCTTGCCGACCGCATCCTCGAGCCCGTGCTCGATGTCTTCCTTGTGCGCACGGATGATGAAGATGACATAACCGATCAACCCCGCGGCGAGCAGCCCACCCTCTACGCGGCTGAGCCTCTGATCGAGCACGAGCAACACCGCGCCCACCGTGATCGCGACCATAATCGGGAGTTCTACCATCCGCACGCGCCGGTGCACACCGATCGGCGCGACAACCGAGCCGATGCCGAGGATCAGCAGGATGTTGGCGATGTTGGAACCCACAACATTCCCAATCGCGAGATCCGGCACACCCTGGACCGCGGCGCCGACGGAAGCGAACATCTCCGGCGCGCTCGTCCCGAACGCAACAACCGTCACGCCGACGGCGAAGTGGCTGAGCCCCAGCTGCGTCGCGATCTGTGCGGCACCCTTGACGAGCATCTCCGCGCCAACGATCAGCACCGCGAGCCCAACGATCAACAACACAATGGCGAGCAGGATCGACAAGCTACTGGGGTTCCTTCGTTTCCGGGGCATCGCTGGAGGGGATCAGCCCGAAACCGCCCTCCGTCCGCGGGATGAGCACAACGACCACGCTGCGCGGCGGATCGTAGACCCCCCCGAAGCGTTTGGATCCGGAGCCCTGCGTGGTGAACATGAGTTCTCCGAGCGATCGGAACTCACCTCGCCCCGGCCCGCGCTGCTCGCCGCCGCTGCGTGTTGTGCTCGCGTCCGGTTCTTGGTCCTCTTCGATCGACCCCGCCGACCCGTCCGCGTCGGCGCTCGGGCCGATGGAATCATCGAGGGGGTTGGGTGCTTGCGAATCATCGATCGGCTCGGGCAACGCCGACCAGTCGCGTCCGGGCACATCAGCGACAAGGATGAACGCGTGCAGGCCATCGGCGTGGAAGCCGGTGATTAGGCCGTCGACCACCGGGCCGTCGTCGTCGATCATCGGGAGATCGTCGTTCCCGATCTCCCACAGCGAACGCGCCGAGCGGGGCTGCTCGATCTGCAGCGCCAGGTCCGCACGCACACCCGGGCGGATCCCGAGATCCGTCACGATCGGTTCGATCCACGAGCGAGCGATCAGCCTCGGCTTGCCGAGCGGGATGCCCGATTCCCCTTCGCCCACACGGACCGTCTGGGCGTTGATTGTCCCTGCGCGAACGATCGGGCGCCAATCGCCGAACTCGCCGAGCCATTGCACGCGCGCAGGCTGGACGGGACTCAGCCCCGCCAGCACGCCCTTGACCTCCCCGATAGGAACAACGCACCAGCGGAGCCCCCAGTCACCCCAGTGCAACCGGTCGCGCTCGTCGAGCACGCCGCTGACCGTGTCGTAGGGCGCCAGCACCCGCTGGACGGCGGAGTCCGTGTTGTCCATGATCCACATCTGGACCTCGAGCCCGCGCGTCGCGTTCGAGCTGATCGGCGCGGGCGCACCGAGCGTCACCCAGTCCGCGGCGTCCTGCGCGGGCCGGCGGGCGTTGCGGCAACCACAGAGCACGAACGCCAGCGCGAGCACCGACAGGATGGATGCACGCTTACCCGGCATCGACCGCGAAGGAGTTGATCCGCTCGATCATCGCGCGGACGAGCCCGAACTTGTGCCGCGTGTGATGGAACACGATCCGGGGAAGATCCAGATGGTCACGCTCCTGGTCCAACGCCCCGCGTTGCTCGATCTTGCCGCTCTTGACGAGCACACCAAACTCCTCGTTGAGCTCGGCGAGCTGCGCATCGCTGATCTTCTGCTTGATCCGGATCACGAGCGTATCGCGTACATAACGCGACGAGTGGTAGACGCGGTAGAAGTTGATCACATGCGCCGCAGCGTCCTCGGCGTTCTTGGCGATGTAGTACAGGTTGAAATCCTCGGGAGAGATCCACCCGCGATCGGCGAGCTGCTCGCGAACGAACCTGTCCATCCCGTACCAATAGCTCAACCCGTCCTTCGTGTTCTGTCCCTCAACAAACACGATCGGGACCATGCTCGCCTTCCCGGTCTGAACGAGCGTGAGCGTCTCGAAGGTCTCGTCGAGCGTCCCGAACCCGCCGGGGAAACAGACGACGGCTTCCGCCTGCGAAAGGAACATCAGCTTGCGGGTGAAGAAGTAGCGGAAGTTGATGAGCTTCTCGTCGCCGTGGATGAAGGTGTTGGCGCTCGTCTCGAAGGGGAGCTGGATCGCGACGCCGAAGCTGGCCTCGCGCCCCGGCCCCTCGTGCCCCGCTTTCATGATCCCGTCGCCCGCGCCCGTGATCGACATCCACCCGGCGGCGGCCATCCGCTTGGAGAAATCCACGGCTTCGAGATAATCCGGGTGGTCCTCGGGCGTGCGTGCGGACCCGAAGATCGTCACCTTGTGCGGCTCGGCGTACTCGCCGAAAACACGATAGGCGTAGCGGAGTTCCTTCATCGCCGCCGTCATGAGCTTGAGCTCGCCCGTGTCACGCCCGTC
>JAGQOC010000124.1 GCA_020427745.1 Phycisphaerales bacterium
AACCACCCGCTCGACTGCCCGGTCTGCGACCAGGCGGGCGAGTGCGGGCTCCAGGACTATTCGTACCAGTACGGACGCGGGCATTCGCGATTCCAGGAGCAGAAGGTCAAGAGCCCCAAGAAGGATCTTGGCGATCACATCTATATGTACTCCGATCGCTGTATCCTCTGCACCCGCTGTGTCCGCTTCACCGACGAGGTCTCGGCGAGCAAGGAGCTGATGGTGGACGGGCGGGGCAACAAGGCGACGATCGATATCTTCCCCGGCGTGCCGATCAACAACCCGATCGCGTCCAATGTGATCGACCTCTGCCCGGTGGGTTCGCTGCTGGACAAGGACTTCCTCTTTGCTCAGCGGGTTTGGTTCCTCAAGAGCACGCCCGGGATCGATCCGTTGACATGCTCGGGCGACAACATCTGGGTGGAGCACAACCAGGGCAAGCTCTACCGCGTCAAGCCGCGTGAGAACGCGGGCATCAACACCTGGTGGATCACGGACGAGGTCCGCTACGGCTGGAAGTTTGTTCACGCCGAAAACCGTCTGCAGGCGCCGGCGCGTCGCGAGCACGGGATGATGGTCGAGGCGAGCTGGGAAGCCGCGTACAAACAGGCAATCCGTGTCATCAAGAGCAATGCGGAGTCGGGGAAGAAGACCGCCCTCGTCGTCTCGCCCATGCTGACGACGGAGGAAGGCTTCGCGCTCGTCGAGGCGATCCGCGCGATCGATCCGAGCACGGCGTTGTTCCTCGGGCCCGTCCCGATCGACGGCGAGGACCGGAGCTTCCCGAATCCCGCCGCGGGCAAGCCGTTCGTGATGCGTGCAGAGAAAGCGCCCAACGCGCGGGGGATCAGGCGTGTGCTTGAGCATTTCGGCGGGTTCAAGGAGTTCGGGACGCTCGTGCGCAATATCGGCGAGTTCGGCGCGGTGGTGGTCACCGGGAACTACCCGAGCGACTGGGTGACCAGTGAGACACAGTCCACCCTCGGCGGAAAGGATCTGGTCCTGATCGACACCCACGAGACCTCGCTGTGCGGTGGCGCAAGCGTTGTTCTCCCGAGCGCAACCTTCGCGGAGAAGTCCGGGTCGTTTGAGAATGTGGACCACATTGTTCAGCACTTTGACCAGGCGATCCCGACGCAGCACGCGAGCAAGACGGAGGGGCAGATCGCCTTCGATCTGCGTGATCTTGTCGCTGGGCGCGAGCTCAGCGAGCCGTTCGTGACCGGCGGCGTGCAGATCGTCGACGAGCAGCCCGGGCAGGTGCCCGCGGCAAGTGACGCGGTGACGATGATCCGCGGCGAGCTCTTCGACGACGCGGGCGTGCGCACAGCGATGGGGGCCTTCGACGCGTTCGCGTCCTACGCGGATCTCGAGCGGGCTCCTGAGGCGGTGCTCGTCGAATCCGACATGGCGATGGTCGAGCTCTGATCCAGAGAATCAGGATTGAAGAGGCACCCGGCCCGGATGAGCGGGGTGCCCCGTGCGCCGTTCCCGGCGGCTTGTGGTCCTTCACGCAGTGATGGGTCAGTTAATCGCAATCTGGACAGCGTGCGTGATACGGAGCTTTGTGCGCTGGGCAGAATCCCCGATCCGCTCGCGGGCGTTCTGCCCGGCTTCGATCACCGCCATAACCACACGGATCGGCGCGCCGTCGGCCCGGAGCTGCTCGACGCACTCGTGCACGAGCACATGCACACGGTTTGCCGCGTGCTCGGATCGGTCATCGATCACGCCCTTCCCCGTTTGTCCCGCGGCGATGATCGCGGCGTTGCTCGCCCCGTCGTCGTCCAGCGAACGGACCGCCGCGATGGTCCGTTCGGCGGTCTCGGCGTTGTGCTCGGCGGTGTGGTGGGTAATTGCGCGGACTCTTGCGATGCACTGCTCCGCGGGCCCCATCGCGTCCTGGGCGATCGCGAAGGGTGAGAGGACGGACAGCAGCAGCGCGACAATGGTGAGGTGGATGGGTTTGGTCATGGTGAGACCCTCCTTGCGTGTGTGGGCACACCGATCGCCGGCAACGCTGCCGGCGTTGGTGTGCAACTGAACAGGATGGATCCACAAGCCGAGGAGCGGCGTCACACGACCCGGGCTCAACGCCGGCTGGGCCACGGAGATTGCACCCGAATGAAAAAAGTTGACCTATGATCCCCCATGCTCGGCTGGATCCTCCTCGGTATCTTCCTCACGCTCGCAACGGCGGCGATTACCCTCATCTGGTGGTGGGTCGGTGACCAGTGGGCCGACGATGAGTACAAGAAGTTCGGGCACGGTGGGGGTGCTCGCCCGATGCATGAACGCACAAGTGTGATCCGCGAGAGCGACAACACCCAGACTGTGCGCACCGAGACGGACGAATGAGTGAAGGGCCCGACCAGACGCGCCCGCCGAGGTTTGTGATCGCACGGATCGCGGTCCTGATCATTGCGATTGTTTGGGTTATCTCGGGAACACTCAAGGTGCTCCGTGTCGACGCGTTTATCGACACGCTCCAGCAGCACCGGGTGATCCCGGACCAGTACCGCGGGCTGGGGCTGTATGTCGGACCGGCGGAGATCGTGCTCGGGTTGGTGCTCGTGTTTGTGATGGGCTCGGAGCTCCGCAAGCTCTTCGGGCGTGCCGTGCTGCTTGTGTCGCTGCTGGCGATCATCAGTTTTAGCGTCTATCTGAGCATGGTCGACCCCGTTACGCTGCAGGAATCAGGCTGCGGCTGCTTGGGTGATTACCGCATCGCTTCGGGGATCGAGAACGGTGAGTATGTGATCTCGATGATCCGCAACGGGCTGCTCGTCGTGCTGCACCTTGTCGCGATCGCGGGGCCGATCGTGACAAGGCGGAAGTGTGCGGCTCAGCAGCGAGACAGCGCGTCGGCGTAGACCTTCTCGAGGCCGTTTACCATTGTCTGTGCGCTGAACATCGACGCGCACATGACCCGCCCGCGTTGTCCCATTGCCTCCCGCTCTTTGGGGTGATCGTGCAACCAGCAGACCGCGTCGCGGAGGGCTGTGGGGTTGGCCACCGGGAAGAGCACGCCGGTGGCGTTCTTCGGGTCGGTCCCGGGGTCGATGCAGACCTCGGGCGTACCGTCGGTGGTGGTTGCGGCGACGGGGACGGAGCACAGCAGCGCCTGCGGCACGGTCCGCGGCAATCCCTCGCGGTAGCTCGGGTGCAGCAGCACATCCATCGCACGCATCATCGATGCGACTTTGTCTTGGGCGACCAGTCCTGTCGACACGACCTGATTCTCGAGCCCGAGTTCTTTCACACGCCCGAGCAATCGGTCCGCCCACCATCCGTTGCCGATCCAGAGAAGTTTCCAGTTTGGATTGGCCCGGAGGTCGTTTGCGAGCCCGTCGAGGATGTCGTCGTGCCCCTTGTGTTCGGCGAGGCGTGCGACGGTGCCGATGACGAAATCGTCATCGGTGAACCCGAGTCGTGCGCGCATGGATGCGCGGTCCTCGCCCGGCTCGGGCTGGAGAAACTTCTCGACCTCCATCCCCGAGCGGACGGTAACATACTGCGATTCGTCGCCGATCTTTGCGCCGAGGAACTGTTCGATCATCGCGTCGGCGACGGAGACGATCGCGTGACATCGCTTGGCGGCGAACTGCTCGCTCGCGATATACAGCGTGTTCTTGGTGCTGTTGAGATACTTGTGGAACGGCGGGCCGTGGATCGTGTGGATCACCGCGGGGCGTTTGTTCTTCGAGTTCTTATACACACTCCAGGCGGCGGCGCGCCCGAGGATGCCTGCTTTGGACGAGTGGGTGTGCACGATGTCGGGCTCAAGATCATGGATGAGTCTCTTGAGTTCGAGGTAGCATTTTGCATCCTTGATCGGAGCGATCTCACGGACCATATGCGGCACCTCGTGCGCACCGATCGATTGATCCTCGCGCGTGCGGAAGCTGTGTACGCGGTCGAGCATCGTGCCCTCGGGCCCGAAGATCGGGCCGTACGCGAGATGGACCTCGTGCCCGAGTTCCGCCTGTCCCTCACAAGAGAGGATGGTGTTCTCCTGTGATCCGCCCTGGATCAGGCGCGTCGAGATATGGAGGATGCGGAGGTTCATCGAGCGAGATCATACGGCGTGCATTCGTGCAAGATCGTGCGCACGCTGTAATACACATCGCTCTCGCCCAACTCGCGGAACCCCGATTTCCGCAGCACGCGGCGCGAGCCGAGATTCTCTTCATAGCACACGGCGACGAGCCGATCGAGCCTGAGTCGTTCGAAGCCATACGCGGCGGTTGCGCGGGCGATCTCGGTGGCGTAGCCGTTCCCCCAGTGGTCTCTCCCGAGCCGGTACCCGAGCTCGGTCTCGGGGTCGTTGAAGTTGATCGGGACGAGCCCGCCCTGTCCGATGATCGTGTTGGTCTCACGCTCGATGACGGTCCAGAAGCACATGCTGTGATCGTGGAATGTTTCTCTTGCGCGTTCGATGCGCTCGCGGACCTTCTCGCGTTCCCATGCGCCGCCGGCGCCGATGTACTTCATTGTTTCCGGATCGGACCACATCGAAGCGAGCGCGTCAAGATCGTCCATGCTGGGTACGCAGAGATCGAGGCGGTCGGTCTGGATGATTGGCTCACGCATGGGATGCTCCGCACTCGGGGCAGGTGCCCGATCCAAGACCCGCGAGGTTGTAGCCACAGTCGGCGCAGTGCCCGGTGGGATGTGTTGCTCGGTTTGATCGGAACAGCCACACCGAGCCGAGCAGGAGCAACGCCGCGGGGTAGACGAGGGGGAGTTTGATGTACCCGGGCTGGAAGACCGGTGGCATGTACCACGCGGGGGCGAGCGCGCCGTGGCTGCCGAACCCGGACATCGTGCTCGGCTTGTTTCGCGGCTGCGGCGGCTGCTCTTTCCAGTAGGCGTTCATCATGACGCCGTCGAGCAGGACGAAGGAGACCCCGGTGGACACACCCGCTGCGTTGGTCGGCGATTTGTAGTACACATATGGCTTGGGCCAGATCGATGCAGCGAGCAGGAGCAGCACAACGAGCGTGCACGCGTGAAAGCACCACCATATTGCGTTACGCCGTCGCGTGCTCTTCGTTCGCATACCGGATCCATTCTAACCGGAGCCCCTGCGGCGGGAGGGTCGGCCCGGCCTTTGTGCGATCGCACGACGCAATGATCTCCGGGATTGCGTCGGGATCCATCTTGCCTCGCCCGACCTCCATCAGCGTGCCCGCGACGATGCGGACCATGTTGTAGAGGAAGCCCGAGCCGCTGATACGGATCTCGACGCGTCCCGGTTCGGTCGGGTGCTCGTGGACGGTGCAGCCGAAGACGGTGCGGACGGTCGTTTTTCTG
This sequence comes from Phycisphaerales bacterium, assembly GCA_020427745.1. Lineage (GTDB taxonomy): Bacteria > Planctomycetota > Phycisphaerae > Phycisphaerales > UBA1924 > UBA1924. Next base: position 5,317 of record JAGQOC010000124.1, read on the forward strand.
CCGTGGGCGATCTGTGCGAAGCTCGCGAAGTCGTGCTCGCCGACGAGGTGCGCAGCGGCCCGCTGCATGAGTGCTGTATCCAGCGGGTACCAGGTGTGGAAGACCGTGCGCCGGTCCCAGAGCGGGCGGACGGGTCCAGAGACCATCGTGTAGCAGTATTCTTTCTCGATCGCGCCACCGATCGGGTTGAAGTCGAGCGGGACGGTTGTTGCGTTCGTGACGAGCACATCGCGTGGGAGCTTGCTATTGAGCGCACGGACGAGCGTTTCGGTGCCCCGCTCGATCGGCCAGCCAACACCCTTTGTGTCGTCGGGTATCGAGGTAAAGGCACAGACCTGCCCGAGCGCGTGGACGCCGGAATCTGTGCGTGAAGCGCCGAGCACATTGACCGGTTCGCGGATTGTTTCGCGCACCGCCTGCTCGACGATGTGCTGCACGGTGCGCAGCTGCAGACGCTTCGGTTCTTCGCCGGGCGCGGGGTCGGGTGCGTCGGGGTCGATGGGCTCTTGTTTCTGCCAGCCGTGAAAATCGGTGCCGTCGTAGGCGACGGTGAGCTTGTATCGCACGGTGTTCTCTGGGGGCGCGTTGGATTCCTCTACGCTCATGAGAAGATCAGCGAGCGGTGGACGAAGTCGAGCTTCATGGCTTCCTTGGCGAGCGCGAGGGTTTCCTCCGCCGCGGCGTTGGCCTTGGTTGTGTGCTCGCGGAGGATCTCGAGGATCTTCTTATCGCCCGCTTCACCTTCGTACGGCGCGCGGCGTTCACGCATCGGTTCGAGGAGCTTGTCGATGTGCTCCGCGACTTCGACCTTGATGTGCCCGTCGCCGATGTTGTCGCCCTTCGCGTATTTCTCTTCGAGTTCTTTGATGCGTGCGTCGTCGCGGATGAATGCGTGGACATACTGGAAGAGGGAGTTGGTGATGTCTCCCGGCTCGTCCATGGTCTGGCGGCCGGTGTAGAGCCCGCCCATCTTCTTCTTGATCTGCTTGAATGTGTCCGTGAGGAAGATCGCGTTGTTGAGGGACTTGGACATCTTGTTGACGCCGTCGGTGCCGATGAGTCGTGCGACGCGTCCGACCTTGCCCTCGGGGATCGGGAAGAGCCCGCCCGCCTTTACATAGTCCTCGTCCTCGGTGTGCGGGTCGACGCCGCAGTAGAGCTGGTTGAACCGGCGCGCCACCTCCCGGCAGGGCTCGATGTGGGCGAGCTGGTCCTCGCCGACGGGGACGAGCTCGGGGCGGAAGATCAGGATGTCGGCGCACTGTCCGACGGTATACATCGGGAACCCGAACGAGTAGTTGTCGCCGAGCCCCTTGGTCTCCAGCTCGGTTTTGAGGGTCGGGTTGCGCATGACCCGGTTGAACGGGAGCAGCATCGCGAGGTACCAGGTGAGCTCCGCGATGCCGGGGATCTCGGTCTGGAGGACGAAAGTGGATCGTTCCGGGTCGATGCCGCACGCGATCCAGTCCTTGACGATGTCGATCGTGGAGCGCCGGATCTCGTCGGGTTTGTCCGCGCGGGTCGTGAACGCGTGCATGTTCGCGATAAGGAAGAAGCAGTCGTACTGGTCCTGCAGCGCAACGCGGTTCTCGAGTGACCCGACCCAGTGCCCGAGGTGGAGCTGCCCGGTGGGGGTGTCGCCCGTCAGAATTCGTGGTTTATCCGTCATATTGCCCGGATCGTAGGCGCTCTCGGTGTTGCGTAGATGGGCTCACGCCGCGGGGTTGGCGGGGCTCCCGGGCTGGGTGGTGAGGGCGATGATGAGGCTGAGCGCGTTGAAGCAGATGTGCATGGTGATGGGCACGCCGACGCGTTTGGTGCGTTCGTAGGCGACGCCGCAGCAGAGCCCGACGGTGAAGATGGGGAGCAGCGCGTGCCAGGGAACCGGGGTGGAGCTTGCGCGGTGCATCATCGCGAACGCGATCGCGGAGAGGATGATCGAGAGCCAAGGCGATTTGAGCCAGCCGAGTAGTGCGCCCTGCAGGAACACACGATAAACGAGCTCCTCGACGATCGGCGCCCCAATGACAGCGCCCGCCGCGATCGCCCAGACCCAGGGGTCACCCGAGTTGTCAACGAGCAGCTGGAGCGTGGGATGGGCGACCCGTTCCGGCATCGCGCCGTGCTGCGTCTGCTCGTAGGCGAACACGCCGAGGATCGACATCAGCTGGATGAACGGGAACGCGAGGACGAAGCAGCCGAGCCCGAGGGGCATATCGACGAACCCGAGCTTGAGCCCACAGTCCGGCGCGCCGCGGGAGAGGATGAAGAGCATCCCGAATCCCGCGATGATACCAAAGAGGTACGCGCCCGTCGTGTTGACGGCCTGCATCTGCGTCTCGTTGAAGTTCTGCTCCTGGACCCACTGGATCTGGCTGATGAGATACGGGGCCGAGTTCATCGCGAGAAAGACGACGAATCCGGCGAAGAGCCAGATAATTGCCGGCATAGAAGAGACATCCCTGAGCCCCGCTTCTTTGAAGCCGTTGGGCTTGAGCAATCCGCCCGCGAAGAGCAGCGCGAGCACGAGGATCGCCGAGACGCCGAGCAGGAGCAGCTGCCACTTCATCATGGTGTCGACGAGATCGTTGACCCGCATCGACTGGACCTCGCCCGTGTCGACGACCTGCGCCAGCGCCGGGGCGGCGAAAAGCCCTAGAATCAGGGAAAGAATGATCCATCGTGCCCAACGGCCCGATGACGGAGAGTGCATGCCCGAACAGTCCTCAAATCTCGATCTGCCCGCGACACTCCGCGAGATCGTCGAGCACAAACGCGTCGAGGTCGAGCGGGCGAGGTCCACGGCACCCCAGAGCGAGCTTGTCGCCCGGTGCAGGGATCTCGAGCCGGCGCGGGACTTTGTCGGCTCGCTGCTGGCGCGGGCATCGACCGGGTCGACCGCGGTCATCGCGGAGATCAAACGGCGATCGCCCTCGGCCGGGCTGATCCGGTCTGAATACGACGGGATGGGGTTCGATCCTTCGGTCATCGCGCAGGGGTACTCCAAGGCAGGCGCATCGGCGATTTCGTGCCTCACAGACGAAAAGTTCTTCGGCGGCGACCCCGCGTTCGTGCAGCGGATCCGCGGATCGGTGGATCTCCCCGTGCTCCGCAAGGACTTCATGATCGACCCGTACCAGGTCCACGAGGCGCGGGCGATGGGGGCGGACGCGATCCTGCTCATTGCTGAATGCCTGACGGACACACAGATCGCGGAGATGCTCGCCCTTGCGGGTGATCTCGGCATGGGGACCCTGCTCGAATCGCACGATCCGGGGAATCTTGATCGGATGCTGAGGCTGGTCGAAGGGGTCGAATTTGGCCGGTATTTGATTGGGGTCAACAACCGGGATCTGCGGACGATGACCACGGATCTGGCGCACACGACGGATCTGGTCGATCGTGTGCCTGATCGCTCGGTGCTCGTTTCAGAGTCCGGGATCCGCACGCCGGCGGATCTGGCGATGCTGCGTGGGCACGGCGTGCGGATCGTGCTGGTCGGTGAGCACCTGATGCGGCAGCCTCAGCCCGGCGTGGCGCTGGGCGAACTCTTGGCGTAAACAGGGCGTAATCTTTGCTGGCTTCACGCGTTGGGCGGGGAGTTGTTGAGCCCGGGATATGCCGGGATCGGGAGGAAACTATGCGGAAAGGCTATCTGAGTCTCATCATCCTCGCGGCGAGTTGCTTGGCGCGTCCAGTGTTCGCTCAGGAAGAAGATCCGAACGCGGTGCTCGATGCCTCGCGTGCCGCCATCGCCGAGCTTGGGGGGTTCACCGCGAGCTTTGATATGCGTGGCGACGGCTCGGACATGATCAAGTCCACCATGCCCTCCATGAACGGGCAGCTCGTTTTCGGCGAGCACCCGGAGTACGGCAAGAGTGTCCGGATGTACGGCTCCGCGCGTGATAAGGCCGAGGGGGAGACATACGCGATCGACCTCCTCCGATCGAAAGAAGTCCTTGTCTGGGTGGACATGAAAGAGCGGACAATCAACGAGTACCCCGCGGACACAACCGCACGCGGCGTGCCGACGGCCGCCAAGCTCATGATGTTCGATATCCTCCTCGATGAGGATCCCTACGGACGCCGGCTCGACCAGGCGGAGTCCATCGCGATTGAGGCGCAGGAGCAGGTGGGCGGCGAGCTGTGCGATGTTGTCCGGATCGACTACGCGAAGCCCGCCCGCGCCGCCGGTCGGAGCCGCAATGTCCAGGCCAACTACACCTCGGCACGGTACTTCATCAGCACGAACGATCATCTGCCCAGACGGATCGATCACATCACGGACGGCGGGATGATCAAGTTCCAGATGATCACCGAGCTGACCAACCTTGTCAGCGTCAAGCCCAGCGACGAACAGATCCGTGTCAATCGTCTGGAAGGCTTCACACTCGTCTCCAGACTCAAACCCGAGGAGCCGAGCGAGCCCAAGCAGCCGGCGGGGGATATCCCGATCACCAAGCCGGGTGAGAAACCGGACACGCCGATCGGGCAGCGTCTACCCAGGGCGCCGGGGTTTGAGTTCACGGATGCCGAAGGCGTGAAGATCAACAACGCATCGCAGATCGGGCGTGTGACCGTGCTCTATTTTCATGGCTCGTGGTGCCTGCCATGCCGCGACACCTCGCCGCTCGTGAGCAGCATCGCCGAGTCGTTCGCGTCGCAGGATGTCGATGTGTTCGCGGTCGCGGTCCGCGAGCGTGATCCGGATGCCGTGCGTTCGGAGTTCAGGTCCGCGGGATACAGCGCTCGCTTGGTGCTCGACGCCGACGAGGTCGCGTCGCGTTTTCGTGTTCGGCTCTATCCGACCATCGTTGTGGTGAACAAGGGCGGCGAGATCGTGTTCGAGGACCACCTGAAGAAGGACTTCGATGGGCAGCAGCTCGTGGACGCAACGATCAACGCTGTCAAGCTCGCGATCGCGGGCTGAGCGATCGATCTCAGATCACCTTGGGCACACGCCGGCACTCCGGACATTCCTGCAGGAGCTCCAGCCCGGCCCGGTCGTACCCGCACCCGCGGCAGTGACCGGGGGTGATCTTCTCGCGTTCGCTCTTGGACACGCCGATAAACCCGACCTTGGCGCCGGCGAGACGGATGATGGTGGTCCCCTGAGAAACACACGCGATCATCGCGAGCAGCGGGACAAAGATGGTGACAATCGCGAAAACAACGATTGTGCTTGGGCCTGAGCCGTACGCGATCTGGGCGAGGACCATCGCGACCACCGACCAGATGACGAGCCCGAGCCCGATGACAAGCACGATGGTGTTTGCGATCGGATTACCCTGAAAGTTCACCATCACCACGATCCACAGGATGAGATTCGCCAGGATCGCGAGCGAGGCGATGGATGCTTGAGTGCGCTGGCGGGCGACGGCGAGCAGGTCAAGATCGTAAATCGCTTTCTGGGCCATGCCCGCAGTGTAGCCGATCCTATGGATAAGGTTTGGTCATCGGAACTTCAGCCGCTTGATCCACTATGGAACCGTCCCTTCATCCGTGTGCAGAATCGCGCGATCCATTTCGCGGGCCGGTGCGTAGTCCATCAAAGAAGAACGCCCGGACCAAGCAAGGATCCGGGCGTTGTCTTTGTGTAAAGGTCAGTTCTTACTTCCCGTCTTTGATTGCCGCCTGCGCCGCGGCGAGCCGGGCGATCGGGACGCGGAAGGGTGAGCAGCTCACATAATCCAACCCCGCGCGGTGGCAGAAGTGGACGGATTTGGGGTCGCCGCCGTGCTCGCCGCAGATACCGATCTTGAGCTTTGGCTTGCTTGTGCGTCCCTTCTCGATGCCCATTGTGACGAGCTGGGCCACACCGGTCTGGTCGAGCGACTGGAACGGGTCCTCGGGGAGGATGTCACGGTGGAGGTAGTCGGGAAGGAAAGTGTTGATATCGTCGCGTGAGTACCCGAAGGTGAGCTGCGTGAGATCGTTGGTGCCGAAGCTGAAGAAGTCGGCGTGCTCGGCGATCTCGTTCGCGGTCAGCGCCGCACGCGGAATCTCGATCATCGTGCCGATCCGGATGTCCAGCTTCTTCTTGTGCCCGGTCTCCTTGATGACCTGCTTGATCACGCCCTCGGCCTGCTTGCGCAGGATGCTCAGTTCCTGGTGCGTGCCGACGAGCGGGATCATGATCTCGGGGACCGCTTTGATTTTGTTCTTCGCGCACTCGATCGCGGCCTCAACGATCGCGCGGACCTGCATCGAGAGGATCTCGGGATAAGTGATCGCGAGCCGGCATCCGCGGTGCCCCATCATCGGGTTCGCTTCGTGCAGCATCGCGACCTGACGCCGGACGGTCTCGGTCGAAACGCCCTGATTGGTCGCGACACGCTGGATCGCCTCCTGCTCGTGCGGGAGGAACTCGTGCAGCGGCGGATCGAGCAGGCGGATTGTCACAGGGAGACCCTTCATTGCCGTGAAGATCCCGACGAAATCATCCCGCTGGAACGGCAGCAGCTTGGCGAGTGCGAGCTCGCGGTCGCTCTTGTTCTCCGCGAGGATCATCTCCCGCATCGCGGTGATGCGGTCGCCCTCGAAGAACATGTGCTCGGTGCGTGTCA
>JAGQOC010000125.1 GCA_020427745.1 Phycisphaerales bacterium
CACAAGATCAACAACACGCTCGGGCAGGCGCTGCTCGCGAAGAAGATGGGAAAAAAGCGGATCATCGCCGAGACCGGTGCCGGACAGCACGGCGTCGCGACCGCGACCGCGTGCGCGCACCTCGGGCTTGACTGCGAGGTCTACATGGGCGCCGAAGATGTCCGGCGGCAGCATCTCAATGTTGTCCGGATGAAGATGCTCGGCGCGAAGGTCAACAGCGTCGAGGAGGGCTCCCGCACGCTCAAGGACGCCACAAACGAGGCGCTCCGCGACTGGATGGGCTCGGTCGAGCACACGCACTACATCATCGGCTCGGTCGTCGGGCCCCACCCCTTCCCGATGATCGTCCGTGACTTTCAGTCCATCATCGGACGCGAGACCAAGGCTCAGTCGCTGCGTCACCTCGGCGGGATGCCCGACGCAATCGTCGCGTGCGTCGGCGGCGGGTCGAACGCCGCGGGGATGTTCTACCCCTTCGTCGACGAGCCGGATGTTGAGATGATCGGTGTCGAGGCGGGCGGGCGATCAAACAACCCGGGCGATCACGCCGCCCCGATCTCGCACGGCAAACTGGGCGTGCTGCACGGGTCGATGAGCTATGTCCTCCAGGACGACGCGGGACAGACCGCGGATGTCCATTCGTGCTCGGCGGGCCTGGACTACCCCGGTGTCGGGCCCGAGCACTCGTACTGGCACGACATCGGGCGTGTGAAATACACAAGCGTCTCCGACAGCGAGGCGCTCGAGGCGTTCCTCTGGTGCTCACGGGACGAGGGCATTATCCCCGCGCTCGAGTCCTCGCACGCCGTTGCGTACGGCGTTGTCCACGCAGCCCGGATGCCCAAGGACTCGAATCTGGTCATCAACCTTTCCGGGCGTGGGGACAAGGATGTCGAGGAAGCATCAAGGCTGCTCGGCGATCGGATCAAGTAGCTGTTTCGATCAGGCCGGACGACGGGTCGGACGCCCGACGAGCGCATACGCCGAACGGTAGAGCGACCGCAGCTTGCGTGCGCCCCAGAACACGACGATCAGTGAGGAATGCACACGGAGCTTCATCCGGAGCCGACGGAGCGTGGCATCCTCGGGCTCGATCCGCAGAGCGTGGCGCACCCAGTAGCGTGCGCGGATCCACTGTCCCTGTCGCAGGCACGCGAGCGCAAGGTTGTGCATCGCGGGGACAAACTTTGGTTGGTATTTGAGCGCCTGCTTGGCTGCAGCGATACCCTCTTCGACACGCCCAGCCTCGAGCATCGCGACACTCAGCCCGTGATGGGCGCGGTGGTTGGACGGGCGGCGTTCGATCAGCGCCCGGTAGACCCGGATCGCTTCGGTCGTCATGTCCGCGTCGAGCAGGAGGCCGGCGACTTCTTCGAGGTCCTCGATCGCTGGACGGCGTGACTCGATCGTTTCGGCCGCACTCGCCACCAGCAACCCGCGGTGCTCACGCCCGAGCAGGTCACGGATCCGCGGCAGATCCTCCTCGCGGTTGCGGAGTTGCAGCACCCGAGCGAGACGCTGACGGACAGCAGGGTACTCCTTATCGAGACGAATGACGACATCGTAATGCACAAGCGCATCCGCGATCCGGTGCTCTTGCTCGGCGAGCTCACCCAGAAGGAAATGCGCATCGGGCTGGTCGGGCTCGATCTCGAGCACGCGCCGGAACTTCTCGCCCGCCTCGGCATTGCGGTGCATGTCCATCAGCAGTTCGCCGAGATCCAAGAGCGTGTCCAGATCCCCCGGATCGGTGCGGAGCTCCTGCAGGTACAGCTGGCGTGCACGCTCGAGGCGTCCAGCGGAGGCGTACGCCGATGCGAGCCGGGCGCGCACGCGCGGGAGCTCCGGATCCAGACGCGCCGCTTCGCGCAGACACCAGACCGCACGCTCGGTGTGGTCGGACTTCATGAGCGACTCGGCGATCGCGGAGTACAGTTCCCCGTGCTCGGGGTCGATCTGCTGCCCGAGGTAGAAGACTTCCTCGGCCTCCTCGTGTCGATCGAGATCGATCAACGCCTCGATCCGGTGAACGAAGATCGTGATGTTCATCGGCTCGAGCTTGAGCGCCTTATAGAACCACGCGAGCGCGGCCTCCGGTCGGCTCGCGAGGACCAGGTTCACGCCCGAGAGCAACGCGGAGTTCGCGTCGGGCTGGTCGTGCTCTTCGTGGAGGGTGAAGCACTGGGCGAACGCGGTCGCGGCATCGGAGTTCTTCCCCGCCGCTTCGAGGGTGAGCCCGAGGTTGAAGTACCACTCCGCTTGGTACGGATTGAGCGACAGCGCACGGCGGAGTTCGCTGACCGCTTCATCCCAGCGGCCCGCGTCGTAGTGCTCGTGGGCACGCTCGACATGCTGTTCTGCATCAACCCAGTCGTTCATAGGGGGGCTTATCCTCGCGGGCCCGGCTGCCCTTGGTGCATATCCTATACCAAAATGGGATTGGCGATCAAAGTTTCTCAGCGGTCTCTGACCAACTCATCGACGATCTGCCGATTTCAAGACCGAGAATAACACCCCGGGCATCAGAATAAAGCGCATGCATATCCCCTTTGAGTCCATCCCGATCGCCCGTAAGGCCCTCTGGGTCGTCACGATCCCGGGGATTTGTCTCGCCGCGTGTGCCTCCCCGTCGTCGCCGACAGAGGCACGCTCGGTAGAAACGATCCAGAATACGAGCGAGGGCGACGCTGTCGATACACAATCAAATGCCGAACATTTATTGCTGCCGTCTGTTTCAGTTATTCATGACACCCCGGAAAACGAGATCCCATCGCCCGAGATTGATTCAGAATCTACGAGTTCTCCTGCTCCCGCTCCGGTCAGCCGTCCACAACCGGCCGCAACGCTTGACGAGTTGCTCGCGCTCTACCGTCGGCTGCACACGGTGCTCAACGCGCAGGACCGATCCGAGCTGATCACGGAACTCCTTTCCGATCCCCGCAAGCCGGTGCTCGATCTTGGATTCGAGCTTGCGCACCGGAATCTGTCGTCGAGAACAACACTTTCGCCCGCGGTCGGTGGCGTGACGGTGGGCCTGCTCTCCAGCCCCGACCCGTCGATCCGTGGGTCAGCCGCCGGATTGCTGACGCGGCTGGTCACGCCGGACGCGATGCTGCGATTGACCGAATCGCTCAATCACGAAGATGTCCCCATCGCTGCCGAGCCGATGCTGCTTGGGGTTGCCCGCTGGCCGAACAAGGACGCGACGGACGCGGTTGTCCGCTGGTGCATACGCGAAGATTCCCCGTTCAACTCAGCGACAGCTGCGGCCTGGGCCTTCGAGCAGAGCGGGCTGCTCGGCGACGAGGACAACCGCGCCGCGCTGCTTGGTGTGCTCCGCGCACGCGACGGATCAACGCTCCAACTCCCCGCACTCAAACTGCTCGCGACCCTCGGCGATGCGTCGGACCTTCAGTCGCTTGCAACACTGCTGACGAACGCGGACAAATCGATCCGAGATCGCGTTGCCACGGCGTTGGTGGAGACACCCCGCGCCACGGAGTTGATCGTGCAAGCCGCGGAGACGGACCACGATCTCTACGCGTCGGCTTCCGAGGCACTGATCCGTCATCGGGCAACACCAGCGGGGATGCGCCGGCTTGCGCTGCTCACCCCACCGAATCAGGCGGATCGAGCCGCGGCGCTCGATCGGATGAGCGAGACCATCGACCTTGAATCACTCAGCGAAGCCGTCGCCCTCGCGGGACTTGATGACCCAACCGCGACGCGTCTGCTGCAGCGGCTCCTTACTGTGGAGTCACCCAAAACACCGCGCATCGCTCGCGGGCTCGTGCTGCTCGCGGAGCTCGATCTCCGCCAGGGGTTGGGGATCGAGGCGCTTGATATCGCGGACTCGCTCTCGGATGAGGCGCTTGATCCTGCGGACCAGGCCAAGCTCCTCTCGATCCAGCAACGGAGTGCCGTGCTCGCGGGGGTGTTCTCTCACCCATCGCTCGATGTCATGGATATCCCGCAGTGGTTCGGGTTCTACGACGCCGCGACCAGCGACGATGCACGGCAGACACTCAGGGAGCAGATCCTCCAGCGATTCCCCGATTCGCTCAGCGCGGATCAGGCAAAACGACTCGAAACCGATGAGCAATCGGTTCCACAGCCGGAAGAATAGTGTCTATGTCTTTCACCGAGCCCGCGAGCTTGCGGAGCGGAAGCGGCGGAGCATGGACCCGATCTGCACCTGCGGGCGTCGAGTCGGGCGTGAGGCGAACGCTTCGGGTGCAGAGGGATTCGTCGGCAGCATCCGCAGAGCTTCCTCCGCGGAGACAAAGCCGTCGATCGGATCAAGCCCGATCGCGAACCAGCGATCCCAGAGCTTGTCGAGCTTGCGGACAACACGCGTCGGCGTGATGCGATCTTCCGTGTTGGGCTCAAGCCCGACGAGCATCCGATACCCGATCTTGATGATCGAGTGCACCTCATCCGTGACACGATCCGTGTGCGAGCCGGACGCGTTGAGAACGCTGCACAGCCCGTAGAGTTCGATCTGTGCGCTGCCGAACCGATCAACCAGGATTTCGTCGGTGTCCACTGAACCATGAGCGATGCCCGCCCTCGCGGCGGTGTCGGACGCTTCGAGCAGGTGCGTGATGCAGCGGATCGCTTCGGCGGGCTCGAGCTTGCCATCCCGCTGTTCGAGCAGATCCGCGAGTGTCACGAGCCCGTCCTGGTTCCCGGTGTACGGCGTGATGACACACAGCCGCTCCTGAGCATCGAAGCTGAGCGACTCGATCCGCAGCAGATGCGGGTGACGCACCGCCGACATCTTCTGGACGGCACTGAATAGGCGTCGCGCAGGGGCGTCGTGGGAGGGCGCGAAGCGATAGAGCATGTGATTTGTGTTGGACTGCTCGTTGAGCACAACCCAGCGTTCCAGCCCGTGCACCGTCCCCTGCGGGCGGACGAGCCGGTACTGAGCAAAGTATTCGTGGCGTTGGTGTGTGCCCATGAAATCAGCTTCTCCGCTCGTCGGGGCATGCTGCACTTCGCAGTGTCCCACCGACGGCGCGTCGACCGATCCGCTCGGTCGCGAGTGAATTCTACCACGCCCAGCCGTGGATGTCCTGTCATCGGCCCGCACGCACAAAATACGAGAGTTTTCCCTACCGCCCTTCCAGAACCCTATCTTCCGAGACACCTCGCACCGAGTCTCCACACGGATGCGCCTAGAATCCGCTGCATGCCGGCAACTTGGGCGACCATGCCCATCGCTCGGCGTGCGAGCAACGCCCTCCCCGTCCTTCGCGGCCGGGGAAGAACGAGGTTATTCGAGCGATGCCGTATTACATGTCGATGGGCAAGCTGCCCCAAAAGCGTCACACACAGTTCCGGCGCCCGGACGGCGCCCTCTACTCCGAAGAGCTCTTCGGCACCGAGGGCTTCGTCGGACCGAGCAGCATCATGTACCACATCCACCCCCCCACCCAGGTCACCGGGTGGAAGAAGCTCTACTCCACCAAGGTCGAGTATGTAGAACAAGATGTCATGCGCATGCGCCATGTGAAATCCCAGAACCTCAAAAAACACGGCGACCCGGTCCAGGGACGCGTCGTCATCTTCGGGAACAACGATGTCGAGATGTCCGTCTGTCAGCCCGAGCAACAGATGGAGTACCACTTCAAGAACGGGCAGGGCGACGAGTGTTTCTTCGTCCACTTCGGGTCCGGCACCGTCTACACCATGTTCGGCACGCTCAAGTTCGGCAAGAAAGACTACATCGTCATGCCCAAGGGCGTGATCTACAAGTTCGTCTTCGACGAGCGCCCCGATGACGGGTCGGACAACGAAGAGTTCGGCGGGTTCTCCAAGGGCGACATGCCGTTCGGGAAGTTCATCTGCTTCGAGACCTGCAACGCGAGCCACATCCTCCCGCCGCCCGGGTACATCTCGAAGAAGACCTCACAGTTTCTGGAGCACGCGCCGTACTGCGAGCGTGATCTTCGCGTGCCCTTCGAGGACGCCGATCATCCGCTCGCGTACGACGAGAAGGGTGAGTTCGAGGTCCGCATCAAGGCGCTCAACTCCGTGCACTCGTACATCTATCCGTACCATCCGCTCGAGGTCGTCGGGTGGGACGGGTGCTACTACCCCTACTGCTTCAACATCCACGACTTCGCGCCGATCACGGGGCAGCTGCACATGCCGCCGCCGATCCACCAGACATTCGAGGGTCACAACTTCGTGATCTGCTCGTTCTGTCCGCGTGCGTTGGACTTCCATCCCAACGCGATCCCGGTGCCTTACAACCACTCGAATATCGATTCCGACGAGATCATGTACTATGTCCAGGGCAACTACAAGGCCCGGCGTGGGATCTCGCAAGGATCGATCTCGGTGCACCCGCAGGGCATCCCGCACGGCCCCCACCCTGGCACCGTTGAGGCGTCTCTCGGCAAGAAGTGGACCGACGAGATGGCGGTCATGTGCGACACCTTCCGTCCGATGTTCCCGACCAAGGCGTGCCTGGCGATGGATGACCCGCACTACCCGGAATCCTGGCGGCAGGACCACTTCGCGCCCGACCAGGTCCGCGGAGCCGAGGGCGAAGAGACCAGCCCGGACAAGCCCATCAACACCTGGGACTAAGCCGACCGCACAAACCCACGCAGGATCGCGTGGGTTTTTTCATGCGCTCGGAGCGTTCGCCCCGCCCGTGCTCAGCAGGACAACGCCGGTGAGGATGATCGCGACCGCGACGACCTTGCGCACGGTGAGCGGCTCGTGGATGAACGCCGCCCCGAGGATGACTGCTGTCGCCGGCGCGACGCTGAACGCGATCGGCTTCATCTTCGACACCTCGCCCATCGAGATCGAGATATAGAACGCGATCATCGCCATCGCCCCCGCGATGACACCCGACCCGCCCAGCAGCAGCAACCACTCCTTGACCGTCAACGCCTGCTCGCCCGTGCCCAGCCCACGCCCGGCACCGGTCGGCGCAATGCGCCTGGCGATGAAATACGCGATCCAGATCAGCGGCAACGCCAGCGAGGTCCGGATCGCGACCGCGAGGAACGGGCCGATCTTGTGCGTGTGGAGCACTGCCTTGGCGCAGACCTCGCCCAACCCCCAGCACAGCCCAGCCAAGATCGCGAAGAGAACTGCTTGCATGGCACAGTGTACCCAGTCACCCCTGGCCAGACACCGCCAAGACTGACAGGGGTCGTGGCCAGCAGGAGCCGGCGCAAACAACTTCAGCCGCTTGTATCCCGTATTTCGGATTGGCACCGCGATTGCATTACGACTCCATAGCGAACTGATGTTCGCATGAACACGCTCAACAAAGGAACAATGAAATGCACACCAAGATGATCATCGCGAGCGCACTGCTCGCCGCAACCTCATCACTCGCTTGCGCCGGCGGTGAAGAGGACCTCCCGTTCGATTTCTCTGACGAGTTCTACGCCCAGAATGGACTCGATCCCGCCGCTGTCCCGGGGCGCCCGACGGGGACAGGACCCAACTCCGTCATCGACACGCGCGAGAACGGCCCGGACTTGAACGATGTCCGTGTCTTGCAAACAGCGACCGCGTACGACCATTCGGGGCATCCGATCTTCTTCTATGTCACCGGGATCATCTTCGAGACGAGCTTCCTCGACAACGCGGCGGGCGCAGAAGCACGAGAGATCGCGGATTTCTACAAGGTCTACGAGTTCCCACGCGCGACCAACCCGCTCGGCGCTGCATTCCCCAAACGCCAGGACTTCATCGCGGATCTTCGAAACGGCTACTTCTCGAACGATCCGCTCGGGCTCTGGCAGGTCAATCTCTGCAAGTACACAGACGCGGCGTTCAACACAAGCGCTGGACAGGAATCACTCGCAGAACTCGGCGACAACAACGGCCTTGATCTCGACGGCACGCCGCTCATCCGCACAATGAACGAACTCGAGGCCCTAATCGATGACGGATTCGTTGAGGTCTACACCCCGCCGGCCGACGGCTCGGGCGGGCTTCGCTGGTTCATGTGCCCGGTGATCGAGGATCCACGCAACGGAGCGATCGCACCCGATGCTCATATCGCGGTCACCGACGGACTGGCGGCCGCCGACGAGTTCATCAACGCGTTCCACTGCCTGCAAACAACAGGCGATTGGTGCGACAACGCATGCTTCGGCGACTGGACCGGCGATGGCCGCACAGATGTCTTCGATGTATTCCACTATCTCGACCTCTATCAGCAGGGACTGCTCACAGCGGATGTCAATCGTGATGGATCGCTCGACATCTTCGATGTGTTCGCGTACCTCGCGCAGTACGAAGCGGGCTGCTGAAACAAGATAAACAAGCCACAACTCCCCCTCTCCACCCTTCGGCGGCTCGCCGGGGGTGTGTTTTTGCATCCGCTCATCTGATGGATCACCCGCGGAGCGAGGGCTTGTCCCTCCGCGGCTCGCGGAAGAACCCGCCGCCGGCGTCCTCGAGCATCCCGGCCTTGACGAGCGCCTTCCAGACACGCGGGTCGAACTCGCTGGCGCCCGGCGGGACGATCGAATCGATGTTCGCGGCCTTCCCGGTCGTCACATCCCGCTGGGAGATCTTGGACTCGTCGTCGAGCTTCTTGAACTTCAGACGGTGCCGGAACGCACGGAGCGCCTCGTTGAGCTCCGCCTGCGTGTACTCGGGCAGCGGCTCTTCCTTGGGCTTCAGCGCGTCCGGATCCTCCAGCCGCGAGATCATGACATCCAGCCCGATCGAATCGCGTTCCTTGAGCACCCGCGCGAGCTCCTCCTTGTCCACCGGGAGACGACCGAGCAATCGTTCGAGCATCCCCCACGCCTCCATCTGGCGGACGGGGTTGGTCTCGGAGCGGAGCTTCGTCTCGGTGTCGCGGATCTTCTCGATGAGGTTCATGGGATAATCGTAGGGATCTCACTCGGTCCGCGACGCGAGCATCATCCGATGCCCGTCCACGGTCCGCAGCGCCATCTCCCGCATCCCCCACGGCTCATCACGCGGCGGTTTGCGGACCTCGGCGCCGGCCTCGACCGCCCGCGCGTGGAACGCGTCGACATCATCCACAACCAGATACGCGAAGTACTGATGATCCCCCAGATCGTTCGGATCGATCGCGTCGGCGCAGCGCCCGCACATGAAGGTCACGCCGTCGCGTGAGAAAAACATCCAGTTCCCATCGTCGACGATCTCGGTCTCGCACCCGAGGACGCGTTCGTACCAATCACGCGAACGATCAAGATCATGGACAGCGAGGACATAATGAGCGGATTGGATGGACATACTGATCTCTACCAGTAGGTGGGTAGAGCGGTTTCATCCCATCGAACACCACCATTGTTTCTCCATGTCTCCATCTGGCGGACGGAGTTCATCTCCCTGCGGATTTTGGCTTCGGTACTGGGCATCTTCTGGAAGACGTTCACCGGGGAGGGAATGGACATCCTAGACAAACAAAAGAAATCGTAGACTCAAAAAGTTTGCATCGTCTTCGGTTTAGAACATATGAACTAAGCGAAAATCTGATCCTCACCGAAGGTAACCCAATCGTCTTCTGCTTGCTCAGCGCCAAGTGCGTCCCTATAACAGCTAACAAATAGATCGGGTGATGATTTGTACACATCCTCTTTGTCTTTGTACATATCAAAGAGATTCTGCGGCCGGTATATGCCAGCTTCTCTGCGCAGGAGTTTCCATCGCACTTCTTCATTCCATGGCCCAGACACATAGGTCCATCCTCTAGGGTACCCAAGGTCTTCCTCGGCATCTTCTATAGACATGCCGGGATTTTCAAACTCTTGCTTCGTGTATCTCACCTGTGGATCAATACTCCATCCAAAGTTGTTGTACGCGTCTTCTACGATGCGACATAGGATAGATAGAAAGCTAATACAGCAACTTGCGCAATCTGCTTTTGGCACTCGGGCTAAATCTCTGCTTGGAATAAAGTAAAAACAACCATTGGATGCTCCCGCTTGTAATGGTGAGTGACCTATGTGCACATCAAGGTTGCGGGCTTCCTTGAAAAACCTCGACAGATCGTTGGTTGACAACCAAAACCTGTGTCGGTTCCACCATTCAGGGAACTCGTCAATTCCATTAAGCGATGACTGAAGGGCCAAGGTTAGTGTGCGACTAGTTGACAGGAACGCACTAAAGCAACACTGAGCTTTGAAAAAATTGTACCCAGCGGAGCGTATTTCGTGAACGAAAAAGTCTGCCTGATTGAGCTTGTCATCCACTAAACAAAACGGTCTCACAAGTTCCCCCGCCGTTCCTGTTCGAGTTCGAGTGACTCAAACAGCGCCTTGAAGTTCCCCTTCCCGAAGCTCTGCGAGCCGCGTCGGCAGATGATCTCGATGAAGAAGGTCGGGCGGTCCTGCAGCGGCTTGGTGAACAGCTGCAGCAGGTACCCCTCGTCGTCCGCGTCGACGAGGACGCCGAGGTCCTTGACACGCTGGTGGTCCTCCTTGACGACCTCGTGCCCGTTCTCCCTGAGCATCTTGTCGACGCGGTCCCAGACGAGTTCGTAGTAGGTCTCGGGCATGGCGAGGAAGTCGACGCCCCGGCGGCGGAGCTCGGCGACGGTCGCGAGCTCGTCGTCGGTGCGGAACGCGAGGTGCTGGACGCCGGGCGTCATGTTGTGCCACTCGAGGTATTCCTGGATCTGGGACTTTTTGAGCCCCTCTGCAGGCTCGTTGATGGGCATCTTGATCATGTTGTTGCCCGAGGCCATCACCTTGGACATCAGCGCGGAGTACTCGGTGGAGATGTCGTGGTCGTCAAAGTGCTTGAACATCTTGAAGCCCATGACATCCTCGTACCACTTGACCCAGTGGTTCATCTTGCCCTCTTCGACATTGCCGACGAAGTGGTCGCAGAACATCAGCCCGCAGGGGTGATCCTCGTTGTATTTGTTGAGCGGGGAATCGATCTTCTCGAAGGTCGGCATGAACATCCCGCCCTTGCGGAGCTTCTCGTAGGCGTACTCACCCGTCCGCGAGACAAAGGTGTGGATCACCCGCCCGTAGATCTTGATCGACGCGACGGTGACGGTGCCCTTCTCGTCCTCGAGTGTCCGCGGCGCCTGGGCGCACTCGGCGCCGTTGCTGATCGCTTTTTCGTACGCCGCCTCGGCATCCTCGACGGTCAGCGCGACCTCCTTGATCCCGTCGCCGTAGAGCTTGATCTCTTCCGCCGCCGGGTGGTCCTTGGTCAGCGGGGTGGTGAGGAGGAGCCGGATGTTGCCCTGGGTGAGCAGGTAGTCGGCCTCGGTCCTGGATCCGGTGGTGAGGTCGGCGATCTGGTCGATGCGGAACCCGAAGGTGTGTGCGTAGAAGTAGGCCGCCTGCTTGGCGTTGCCCACATAGAAGCGGACATGGTCGACATCGACCAACTGCAAAGGATCGGCGGTCAGCGCGGGGCTCGTCGTCGGGGCGGTCGTCATTGTGATTTCCTCAAAGCTCTTGGGCAGACGGTGCCGGCCATCACGCCGGCGGGAGCCCAGGTCCCGTTGCCGGTATTCTACGCGAATTGCCCGCGCGAAACTAGTACTTCCTGAGCGACGGGTCTAGGCGATCCGACCACCAGAGGATGCCTCCCGCGACCGATCTCGCCCCGGTGAGCCCCTGCCGGTGCAGGTACAGCGTGACATCGAGCGATCGCCTCCCCGATCGGCAGAGGACCGCGATGATGGTCTCCTCGTCGACATCCAGCTCGTTGATCCGCGATGGGATCTCGCCCATCGGGATCGCGACCGCGCCGTCGATGCTCGCGATCTGGAGCTCGTTGGGCTCACGGACATCGATCAGCACAAACTCGTCGATCGGCTTGCCCATCTCGAGGAGCTTGGCCGTCTCGGGGACGGAGATCTCCAGCCCGTGCTGGAATGGGTACCACTCCGGGTTGTCAGTCGTTGGCATCGTCATTGCTCGCTCCTTGCATCGCTCTCGGCTGCCCGCTCGACCAGACGTCATTCTCGGGGCGCCGCTTCCAGACCCGCTCGGGGCTCCAGGTTTCGGGCTTCGTGAATGTGTACACAGCCGCACGGTACGGCATCAGTAACACCTCGCCGACCGATCGCCCCAGCACATCCATCGCCCACCACAGTTCACGACCCCAACCGAGCTGCTGAGCATCGAGCGCATCATCGATCGTCGGGAAACGGCCATACAGACGCGGCGGGTCCTCCGGACGGAGATAGTTCGGTGTCCGCAGCGTCTGCCCCGTCACCGTGCCGTCCGTCGGCGCAACAACCACCACGCTCTGCCAACGCGCACGCGGACGCTGGACCTGGTCGAGCTCGACCACAGATTCCCCACCCCCGAACGAACCGGTGCGGTATTGACCCCCGAGCATGACCCGATCGTTGGCGTGGTGCGCCGTGCAGGAACACAGCATCCCCGCGCAGAGAACCGTACACACCCGCCCCATCATCCGGCATCCCTTTCCGGGAAACAGACGACCTCGCCGGACCGCTTGCCCTCACGATCATCGATCAATCCGAGCACGAACCCCGCGACCTCGTCGGGCGAGATCGTTTGCGAACTCGGCAGCACTTCTTCATCAAAGAGTGAGCGGAGCATGGCCGTCTCGGTCGCACCGAGTGCGACGGTATATGCCCGGACCCCCGAATCCCCGTACTCGTTGACAATCGCCCTGCAGAGCACATTCATCGCGCCCTTCGAGCAGCCGTACATCCCGAGCCCGGGGAACGGATCGAGCGTGGAGTAGCTGGAGATATTCACGATGCACCCCGATCCCTGGTCTTTCATCGCCCCCAGCACCCGCGCCGCGAGGTCCACCGGCGCGACGCCGTTGATCTCGATGGATCGGCGGATCTGCGCGGTCGTCGCGTCCGCGAGCGGCACCATGTCCGCCATCCCCGCGTTGTTGACCAGCACATCCACACGCCCAAACGCATCGATCGTCTGCTGAACAATCCGTGCGCGATCGCTCTCGAGCGCAAGATCCGCCACCTCAACAAGCGACGAACGGTGGATCATCGATTGAGTCGTTTCAAGGGTCTCCGCGTGTCGCCCGACGAGCACAACCCGGCACCCCCGCTCGGCGAGCTTCAGGGCGATCGCCCGCCCCACACCGGAGCCCGCCCCGGTCACGATTGCGACGGGCGTTTCATGCATGCAGCGTCCGCTCGATGGACCCCACCAACGCATGGAGGACCAGCATGTGCAGCTCCTGGATCCGATCGCTCGTCTCACCGGGCACGACCCACTCGGTATCGCACACCCCCGCGAGCTTCCCCCCGCCCTTACCGAGCAGGGCCGCCGTGTGCATCCCGATGCGTGTAGCCGCCTCGACCGCATGGATAATGTTCGCGCTGTTCCCGCTCGTGGAGAGCACGACGAGCACATCATCTTCCCGTCCGACACCCTCGACCCAACGGGAGAACACCCGGTCGAAGCCGTAGTCGTTGCCGGTACAGGTGATATGACCGGGATCGGTGCAAGCGATCGCGCCGATCGACGGGCGATCATCACGGTATCGCCCGGTGAGCTCCTCGCAGAAGTGCATCGCGTCCGCGCAGGACCCGCCGTTGCCGACGGCGAGGATCTTCCCGCCTCGCCGGAGTCGAGCGACGGATTCATGCGCCAGGGCATCGACCTTCTGCGCGTTGGTAAGGTCCGCAGAAAACGCTTGCGCGAGCTTCGCGTAGGTCTCGAACTCCTGATTCACGATCCGGGATTCATCCATCCCGCGATTCTAGCGCCGCCTCGATGCGTTTGAGCGAGTCGCGGATCTCAAGAGCAACATCGAAGAGCCGATCGTCCGTTGACGAACCGACTGCGGGTGTTGCTGGTTCGGTGGTCACCAATCCCTTGCCCTCGCGATCATGAAGCCGGTCACGCTGAGCGAGCACAGCTTTGCGGAATCCCGGGGTATCAATAATCCCGACGATGTTGAGCAGCGAGCCGCCCGCGGCGCCCATGGACTGCCCGGCGGTCTCGACCTTGAAGCCGTGGAGCCCGAAGTAGCGCATGATCGGGCCCTGGAACATCTGCAGGTCCGTGATCTTCTCCAGCGGGACGGTCGATTCCCGCTTGTTGAGGATCCCCTTCTTGAGCTCGAGCGTCCGCTCCGTGAGCGTGCACTGCAGATTGTCGAGGTATTTCTGGATGAACCAGTTGCCGAGGATCGCGTAGACGATCGCGACCGGGATCAGCACGATCGTGAGCGTGAAGATCAGGATCGACGACCAGAGGTAGTACGGCTTGATCTTCGCATTGAACTCCGCGTCCCACAAAACCTTCGGCTCGCTCATCGTCTTCCCCTTTCGAATGCTTCCAGTGTACCAGAAATCCCTATTCCGGGCCAGATTCCGGCGACCCGTCTATCCTCTGCCATGACCACCAACCCCACCATCTCCGAGCCCGGGCTTGCCCCGCTGGCCATCGCCGGGCGGACCTTCCACTCCCGCCTCTTTGTCGGCACGGGCAAGTACGCATCGATGGACACGATGCAGACCGCCCTGGACGCCTCGGGCACCGAGGTCATCACCGTTGCAGTCCGGCGTGAGCGCCTGTTCAACGCCGAGGGCAAGTCCCTGCTCGAGTACATCGACACAGATCGCTATACGATTCTTCCGAACACCGCGGGGTGTTTTTCGGCGGAAGACGCCGTCCGCGTCGCGCGGCTCGGACGGGACCTGCTCGAGCAGCTCGGCAACCCGGGCGCGAACTGGGTGAAGCTCGAGGTCCTCGGCGACAAGAAGACCCTGCTCCCCGACCCGGTGGGCACACTCGAAGCCGCGAGGGAACTGATCGCCGACGGGTTCGATATCTTGTGCTATTCCTCCGACGACCCGATCTCCGCGGTCCGCCTGAAAGAGGCCGGTGTCGCATCGGTCATGCCCGCGGGCTCGCCGATCGGTTCTGGGCAAGGGATCCTCAACGCGAACAACATCGTGCTGTGCCTGCAGCTGCTCAAGGAGAACGACCCATCCTACCCGGTGATCGTTGACGCGGGTGTGGGATGCGCTTCGGATGTCGCCCGAGCGATGGAGCTCGGGGCCGACGGCGTGCTGCTCAACACCGCGATCGCGCACGCATCGGACCCGGTGATGATGGCCCACGCGATGCGGAAAGCGTGTGAAGCCGGGCACCAGAGCTTCCAATCCGGGCGGATCCCGAAAAAGCTCTACGCGACGGCATCGAGCCCGATGGAGGGGGCGATCTCCTACATCCCCGGCGAATAGCGAAACAAATCGATGCGAACGCGTGTTTGAGCCGATACCGAGTGCATCGATCCGCCCGAACCACCTGGAGCCGACATGCGCACCCATTCAACGATCCCCGCCTGGCTTGCCGTGGAATCCAAACGACCGGCCCACGCCAAGATCGTCGCGACGCTCGGCCCGGCGTCCGACTCCCCGGAGATGCTCGACAAGCTGATCGACGCCGGCGTCTCGGTCTTCCGACTGAACTTCTCCCACGGCAAGCTCAGCGATATGGATATCCGCTACAAGAAAGTCCGCGATGCGATCGACCGCTCGGGTCGGGCCGTCGCCGTTATGGGTGACCTCCAGGGCCCGAAGATGCGTGTCGGGGTTGTTCCGGACCTTGACGGGTCCGGCGGCGTGATGCTCGAACCGGGCGACGATGTCTGGTTCCGCAAGGACCAAGGAGACGCAGCGATCATCGACGGGCAGTATGTATTCTCCACGACCTTCGAGAATATGTACGAGGATGTCCAGCCCGGGCAGCGTGTGCTCATCAACGACGGGCTGATCCGCATGCTCGCGGTCGACCGCAAACGCGGCGAGTGGGTCCGCTGCCGCGTGACCATCGGTGGCAAGGTGACCTCTGCCAAGGGTGTCAACCTCCCCGAGACGGACATCACGGCGCCGTCGATCACCGAGCGGGACTGGAAGTGTGTGGACTGGGCGGTCGCCAACGGGCTCGATTACCTCGCGTTGTCGTTCGTGAAGGACGCAAAGGAAGTCATCGAGCTCAAGAACAGGCTCAATGAGTTGTGCACGCCGGACCTTGCCTGGGTTGATCCCGTTGTTGGCGCACGGATCCCGGTTGTTGTCAAGATCGAGAAGCCGCAGGCGCTGGTGAACCTCGCAGAGATCGTCGACGCGGCGGACGCGATCATGGTCGCCCGTGGGGATCTCGGTGTCGAGATGGATGTCGCCCGCGTGCCTGTCGCGCAGAAGTTCATCATCGCGTCGTGCATCGAGGCGGGCAAACCCTGCATCGTCGCGACGCAGATGCTCGAGACCATGATCGAGAGCTCCACCCCCACCCGCGCCGAGGCTTCCGATGTTGCCAACGCGGTCTTCGACGGGTGCGACGCGGTCATGCTCTCGGGCGAGACCGCCGTGGGTGCCCACCCCGCACTCGTGGTTGAGACCATGCGCCGGATCATCCGTACGACCGAGTCACGGATGGACCAACTCGCGATGCGCCATGGGATCCCCAACGACCTCAAGGAATACCCGTTCAGGTCCGCGGCGATCGCGAGCGGTGTGTGGCACATCGCCGACAAGCTCGACGCCAAGGCGATCGCGGTCTGGTCCGAGGCCGGGGGGATGGCCCGCTACCTATCACAGTACGACTTCCGCGTCCCGATCTACGCCTACACCTCCTCGGGTGTCGGCGCACGACGCATGGCCCTCTTCGGCGGGGTCACCCCTGTGCTCGAGCCGCCGCCCCACAGCGGCCGGCTCCGCGACTGGACCGACATGGTCGAGGACCGGCTGCTCGCCGACGGGATCGTCGAACAGGGCGACCCGGTGCTGCTCGTCGCGGGCAAGCCGCTCGGCGCGATCCTCGCGCAGAACACCGTTTCGGTCCTCCGCGTAGGCGATCCGGCATCCGGATTCCGCGTCGCCAACGACGACGAATCCCTCGCGATGCTCTAACGCTCAGTCCGCAAGCGGATCCGGACGGTAGAGCTTGGTGCCTAGCGCCCAGTTCTTCTCCGTGAAGTTCCCGCCCAGCGACACCTCGTGCTCCCGGTCAGGGCGGGCGGCGGACATGGCCATGATCGTCTTGGCGTCGAGGTTATCGATCAGCGACACAAGCACCGCCTCGGGAGATGACGGCGGCTTGCACGCACCGTACTCCGGGCGTTCGTGGTGCGAGATAATAATGTGCTGCAGCACCGTCAGCGTGCCCGCGGGCAAACGCACGCCCTTGTCGTGCATAAACTGCTGGTTCTTGTCGTGAAGCATGATCGCGCCCTCGACGAGGTGCCCGATGAGCTCGCCGCGATCGGAGTACCCGAACCCGCGGTCGTAGAACAGCTCGCGTGTCTTGCCGAGATCGTGCAGGAACAGCCCCATGAGCACGATATCCCGCGAGATCTTCGGGTACAGCGGGCACACGCGGTCGGCGATCTGCAGCAGGGTCAGCGTGTGCTCCAGAAGCCCGCCGAGGTACGCATGGTGCAGACGGACCGCCGCAGGCGCGACGCGGAACGCGTCCATCAGGTGCTCATCGCTGAGGTAGATCTCTGCGAGCGCTTTCATCGCGGGGTGCTCGAGCGTTCCAAGGATCGCGAGGACCTCGTTGAACATCTCCTTGGGATCACGCGTCGATGCGGGGAGGAGCTCACGCAGCTGTTCGGGGGTGGGGTCGATCGGGTTGATCCGGTGGATCACGATCTGCAGCTCGCCCTGATACGCCTGCGTCTCCCCCTCGACCCAGACGAACCCGTCGGTCGGGAGACGGCGGAAAGTCGCCTCGTCGATCGACCACATCCGCCCGGCGGTCTGCCCCGAGGCATCCCCCAGCAGGCAGCGGAGGTAGGGCTTGCCCTTCACGGTCGTGCCCATCTGGGCGTTGGCGATCGAGAACGCCCCGTCGAGGCGTTCGGACGGGGACATCTCGGAGAGCATTCTTCGTGAAGTATCGATGGTCATGCCTCCAGCATACGGCGTCCGCTCGCCCCCTTCCATCCAAACCCTCTACACTGGGGCATGAAGTTGGCCCATATCATCCTCGCGTCGTGCCTTGTCATTATCCTCGGCGTCCCGTTCCTGCTCTCGATGGGCGGCGGGCGCGGCACGCACACGGACGACGCCCCGACCCTCGTTGTGTTTACCCCCCATGTGCCCCAGATCCGCGACGAGTTTGCAAGGGCGTTCTCCGACTGGCATCTCCGCGAGTTCGGCGAGCGGGCGAACCTCGATTTCCGCACCCCGGGCGGGACCAGTGAGATCCGCAAGCAGCTCGAGGCGATGTACACCGCCGCCCTCGACGACCTGTTCCGGAGCGGCAACTACTCGTTTGATCCCGAGAACCACTTCGCGCTACCAACGGGCACCATCGCCGGCGATGTCATGCTCGGCGGCGGGAGCTTCGATCACGGGATGCTCAAGACGGGTATCCGCTATTCGTACAAGAGCGACGAGAACACCACCATCAATATCACCCTCCCGCTCTCGACGCCGGCCTCGTTCACACAGGACGAACTCGATGCCCTCTTCGGCGAGAACCGCGTCGGGCCTCAGGAGCTCTACGACCCCGACCAGTACTGGATCGGGACGGCCCTCTCCAGCTTCGGGATTGTTTACAACAACGATGTGCTCCACAAGCTCGGGCTGGAGACCCCCGACGCGTTTGAGGACCTGACCGACCCCAGGCTCTGGGGGTGGATCGCGCTGGCTGACCCCCGGCAGTCGGGATCGGTGACGACCACCTTCGATTCGATCCTTGGCAACGAGGGCTGGGACAAGGGGTGGCGCACACTCAGAGGGATGTGCGGCAACACCCGCTACTTCACCAACTCGTCCACCAAGCCCCCGATCGATGTCTCCCAGGGCGAGGCCGCGGCGGGGCTCGCGATCGATTTCTACGGACGCGGGCAGGCGCAGGTCATCAAGGACTCCGGTGGCGGCGACCGTGTGGGATACAGCGATCCTGCGGGCGCGGTCTATGTGGATGCCGACCCGGTGAGCATCCTTAACGGCGGGGCGAATCCCGAACTCGCGATGCGCTTCGTGCGGTTCTGCCTGACGGAAGAAGCCCAGGCACTCTGGCAGTTCCCGGCATGGGGAAAGCCGAACGAGAAACAAATTCCCGAGAACCCCCTGATCTCGGGGACGGACGAGGAGATGGGGCCGGAGTGGTACGAGCTGCGCCGGATGCCGGTGAGGCGGGTGATGTACGACAAGTACTTCGACCTGTTCATCGACAAGGTCGATCCGTTCACGCTTGCATCGGATGTCAAGAACCCCGGTTGGCGGACAGGCGTGCAGGTGATGATGGGGTGCTTCGGGATCGACATCGCGGACGATTGCCGCGAGGCTTATAAGGCGCTCAGCTTCGCCCGCGGCTCGGACAAGTTCACCGAAACCGAGCTCGCGGAGCTCGACGCCCTCTACTACGCATTCCCGGAGACGAGGATCGAGGCGTTGGCGAGCTTGCCGGGGTTTGCCGAGCTCAGCGGAGATTCCGTCGCGCTCGTCACCGAGAGGGGCTGGAAATGGCAGGGCGAGGTGGTCGCCGCGTTCCGGAATGCCAAAGCCGCAGAGTCCGCGGGGGTCCTCGACCTCTGGAATCTCGCGCAGGTCGAGCATTACGAACCATTTACGGAAGCAACATTCAGAACGGTCCGCAACGAATGGCGCCAGCTGAGGCGTCAAGCGGTGCTCGAGATCGAGTACGCGAGGTTCTATCAGCGCAACGATCGCGAGCTGATCCGGCGCGTGAACCAAAAAAGATGACCCAGACCGCCCCCGCCCATGTACCCCCGGCGGTTTCTTCATACACTCCCAACCGCACAGGGAGGCAACAGCGACCATGAGTATCCATCGACCCCACCAGCACGCGCGAGGTGCGGCCGCCTCAATGACGCGGTCGCTGCTGCTCGGGCTTGTGGTCCTCGGATGGCTCGCGGGCAGCTCGCTCGCCCAGAACACCAGCCCGACCTCGCTGCATTCCGTGCGTCTACCCATCGAGCCGGTCGACGGCGAGATCCGGCTCGACGCCCGCGCAGGATGGATCTGGATGGAGGGGCCCACCCACCGCATCGTGCTCGAACGAGCGGTGAATGTGGTTCTCGGCGGGCACCGTTTCATGGCCCAACGCGCCAACCTCTGGCTCAGCCCGCTCGATGACGCGGGGCTCTACCAGGTCTACGGCGTGTTCGACGACCTGATCGCGCCGGACGGGTCGATGAGCCTGAGCGGCGACGAGCTCCCGGTCCGCGGCGTGATCCGCACGAACCAGCCCATCTCGATGCGTGTGGATGCACGCTTCGATCATCCACCGGCCCGCAAGACGGAGATGGATGCGTTTGTGGTGCGCACGAACCAGATCTTCGCGGAGCGTGTGCTCGGGATCGCGCCCCCAGCCGGCGAGGCACGCCCGAACCCCGCGGAAATCTTCGCGTCGATGAATGATCCAGAGAACGCGACCCCGAACCCGGTCGCGGAGGAGCCCGCGGAACTCCGCGAGCCTGTCTTCCGTCCGAGCGGGATCTTCTCGCTCTCGGTCGGCGATCGCGTCGTCGCGCAGGGATCAGAGGGTGAGCACCCGGGGACAATCAGCGCGACAGGGGGCGTGGTCGTGCAGTACCAGGACCCGGCGACACGCCAAACGCTGGATGTCAAGGCCGAGCGGATGGTGGTGTTTCTCAAGCCCGGGGATCTCTCCGAGACGCTCGGTCGGCTCAGGGCTGATGAGATCGAGGGGATCTACCTCGAGGGCGGCGTGCTCGCCGGGAACGCGGAATGGACGGCCCGTGCGCCCAAGATGTATCTGGATGTCGCGCGCGGGCGGGCGTTGATGCTCGATGCGGTCTTCTGGACGATCGACGAGAAGACCGGGATGCCGCTGTATGTGCGTGCCGAGGCGGTGCGGCAGGAATCACGCAACGAGTTCAGCGCCTCGCACGCAAGGATCGCGAATACCGCTTTTTATGAGCCCGATTTCACGATCGGCGTCCGGGAGATCCGTGTCACGCTTGAGGATCGTGCCCCGAGCGACCAGACGCCGGGGCAGCGGGTGCTGGTAGAGGGCAAGTCGGTGACGCTCAATGCCGGCCCCGTGCCGATCTTCTGGTTGCCGGGGTTCAGGGGCGAGCTCGATGCGTTCCCGCTGCGTCAGGTGCAGATCGGGGACTCCAACCGCACGGGGGTTGCGATCCGGACGCGCTGGAATCTGTTTTCTGTGCTCGGGGTGGAGCCGCCGCCCGGGATGCGTGCGGATCTGCAGCTGGACTATTACGGCGAACGCGGACCTGCGTTCGGTGTGAACTCCTCGTGGGATACCGGATCGCACAAGGGCACGCTTTTCTCGTACCTCGTCCCGGACGACAACGGCACAGACATCACCACACGCGGGCAGCGGATCGACCGCGATGGAGAGACCCGGGGCACCTTGCTCGCGAAGGACCTCTGGCGTGTGAGCGATGTCTGGACTGTTGCATCGAAGCTGAGCTACATCTCGGATGAGACATTCATCCCGGCCTTCTTCGATCAGATCGGGCGCACGACCGCGGACTTCAGCACGGGCGTCCAGCTCGAACGCAAGGAGGACACGCACTACCTCGCGTTCGGGGTGAGGTCGCATCTGAACGACTTCATCGCCGCGGAGCATCTGCTGCAGTCGCCCGGGTATGTGGTCGACAAGATCCCCGAGGCACGGTTTGTGTCGATGCTCAAGGACCCACTCAGCGAGACCTATCCGGGGATCTTCACTTACCAGTTCGAGGCGCGTGCGGGTGTCATGCGTCTTGGCTTCTCTGAAGTAACCGCACGCGAGCTCGGGTACACCACGGCGTCGCTCGCGGACGACGCGTTCGGGACCCTCCCGGACGAATCCTTGGGTGATATCTTCCGCGGGATGGGGCTGGACGAGATGCCGGTCACGCGTCTGGACACACGCCATGAGCTGGTCGCTGATCTCAAGGCGGGGCAGCTGAACATCACGCCGTTCCTTGTCGGGCGGGTCACGAGCTATGACAACGATTACGCGGTCTTCTCCCCGAGCCAGACCGATGAGGTCCGGACATGGGGCGGTGGAGGGGTCACACTCTCGACGACGCTGCAGAAGGTCGACAACAACGCCGAGAGCGTGTTCTTTGATGTCCACCGGATCCGCCACATCATCGAGCCGTCGCTGACGATCTGGTACGCGGACTCGAACTACGACATCGGGGATACGCCCGTGTTCGATGACGATGTCGAGAACCTGATCCACGGCACAATGATCCGCGCGGCGATCGACCAGACATGGCAGACCAAACGAGGCGGCGCGGGGCGGTGGAGAGACGCGGACCTGCTGAAGATCCGCACCGAGTATGTCTGGTCGAACGAAGAGGCGGGCACGAGTGTGATCCCCGAGTTCTATCCGTCGCGCCCCGAGCTCTCCAACCCGGGCGAGTACATCGGCACCAGCGCCGTCTGGCAGCCCACCGAGGTCCTCGGGATCGCGGGCGAGATTATCTACAACCTCGACACCGACGCGACGGCACGCGCAAGCATCGGCGCGATCATCGAGCACCGGCCCGGATTCCTCACCAGTGTGGAGTACCGCGAGATCGACGCCCTCGAGGCACGCTACGCGTCGGTCACCGCACGCTACACGCTGACGGACAAGTATGCTCTGCGCTCGATCGCGACCTACAACTTCGCCCGCAAGGACTTCCAGTCGTTCAACACCGAGGTCCTCCGGAGGTTCCAGATCGGGACGCTCGGCGTGCGGATCAGCTACAACAACATCCGCTCGGAGACGAGCTTCGGGTTTGTGTTCCGTCCTGTCGGCACGGACGGCGGGCTGGAGCTGGATGACGGGTTCGGGTACTAGGCGAAGTTTTGTTCCACTGGAGAATCGCGATGTCGATCATGAATGATCCTGTCCGGGCGTTGATCCCGCTGCTGAGCAAAAACAACGAGACCGTGTGCTCCGTCGAGAGCTGCACGGGGGGGATGCTCGGGATGCTGCTCACCGAGCTCCCCGGATCGTCGAAGATCTACCGCGGCGGCGTGGTGACCTATTCCGATGCGCTCAAGACAACGCTGGCCGATGTGCCCGCGGTGATGATCGAGATCAACGGCGCGGTCGCCGCCCCGGTTGCGATCGCGATGGCCAAGGGGGGGCTCGCGAAAACCGGCGCGACGCACGCGCTCTCGATCACCGGGGTCGCGGGCCCGGACGGCGGGACGGAGGAGAAGCCGGTCGGCACGGTCTGGATCTGCCGGGCATCGAGCGACGGCACGCACGACTGCCGGCGCTTTGTGTTCCCGGGCGACCGGGCGTGGATCCGCAAAGCCGCGGCGACCAACGCCGTGTGCATGCTGATCCTGCACCTGATGGGGCAGAAGGGCAACCCGATGCCGCATGAGCAGGAACGGGCCTGAGCGGTCGGCTATCGTTGAGGATGATCTGCATCGTCAACAACGAGCCCAAAGAGCTCCCCGAGCACACGACCGTGGCGGAACTGATCCGCCTGCTCGGGCTGAGCGCGGGGATCTGCGCCGCGGAGGTCGAGAAGCAGCTCGTGCCCAAGCGTGAGCACGCCGAGCGGGTGCTGCGCGATGGCGAGCGGGTCGAGATTGTCACCCTTGTGGGCGGCGGTTAACCCCGCTCGATCGGAGCACAGTATCAGACTCCGACGGGCTTGGCGGTCGAGCGGACATGCAGCTCGCGGAGTTGCTCCTCGTCGACCACATTGGGCGCCTCGCACATCAGGTCCACGCCGGTGAGCGACTTGGGGAACGCGATGACATCGCGGATGTTCTCGGTGCCCACAAGGTGCATGACGAGCCGATCGAGCCCGAAGGCGACACCACCGTGCGGCGGCGGGCCGTAGGACAGCGCGTCGAGCAGGAAGCTGAACTTGAGCTTCGCTTCTTCGGGGGACATCCCGAGGAGCTCGAAGACCTTGGACTGGACATCGGCGCGGTGGATACGGATCGAGCCGCCGCCGATTTCTGAGCCGTTGCAGATCATGTCATATCCGTCGGAGACGATGGACTCGACGGTATCAACATCGCTGATGTCGGCGTCGAGGAACCGCTGGAGCTCCGCCTTGGTCGGCGCGGTGAACGGGTGGTGCAGCGAGTAGTAGCGCCCGGTCTCCTCGTCGTGCTCGAACATCGGGAAGT
>JAGQOC010000126.1 GCA_020427745.1 Phycisphaerales bacterium
TTGATGCGCTCGGCGGTCTGCTCACCGATCATGAGGTTGTAGGTCCGCTTCATGTGCGCGATGATGGCCTCGTCCATGTCGTCGCCCGCGACGCGGACGGACTCGCAGTTGGCGATGTCGGCGAGGGT
Organism: Phycisphaerales bacterium; assembly: GCA_020427745.1. Lineage (GTDB taxonomy): Bacteria > Planctomycetota > Phycisphaerae > Phycisphaerales > UBA1924 > UBA1924. The sequence goes on from JAGQOC010000126.1 coordinate 129, forward strand.
CATGATCGCGACCTCGGTTGTCCCGCCGCCGATATCGACGATCATCGACGCGGTGGGTTCCGCGAACGGGAGCCCGGCGCCGATCGCGGCGGCGATGGGCTCTTCGAGCAGGTAGGTCTTGCGGGCACCGGCGTGGTCGGCGGAATCAAACACGGCACGCTTCTCGACGGCGGTGATTCCCGAGGGAATCGAGATCACGACGCGCGGACCAAGGAATCGGACGCGTCCGGTGACCTTGGTGATGAAGTAGTTGAGCATCGCTTCCGTGATCTCGAAGTCGGAGATCACGCCGTCCTTGAGCGGACGCACGGCGGTGATGGAGCCCGGGGTTTTGCCGAGCATCTCCTTGGCGACCCAGCCCACGGCTTGCCCGTTCTTGAGGACCTGATTGGTGCCCTTGCGGACGGCGACCACGGAGGGTTCGTTCAGGACGATGCCCTGCCCGCGGACCGCAACGAGGGTGTTGCAGGTTCCCAGGTCGATGCCCATGTCGACACCAAACGGTCCTAGCAGGCGTTCATACCACACAGATGCACGGTCTCCTTGGGATGTGGGGTCCCGGGGTTGACCCGGCGGATCCGTGCCGGGTCGGTGATTGGCAAGCGTAGCGCCGAAGATACCAAAAAATGGGGTCTCGTGCTCGCCGGGCAGGGTTTTGGGTCGACCCCGATCCGTGGGAGCGCAAATTCGGCGGGGCGGGGCAAAACGAGTGCCGCCCGTCGGATCCGGACATCCGACGGGCGGCGTTGTGGGCTCAGGGTTCTGGTCCGGGACTGGTTACTCGATCACCGGTCATCCGATCAGTTGTTCGAGGCGACCGACTTGGGCTCGGACGACTTGTTGTCATCCGTAGCCGGATGGATCTCGATGACCTGCGGGTCGATCGTGAAGCCTCGGACAGGGGTCTCGGGGGCGTCGAAGGACGACTGGACGCGTCCTTCCTGGTTGATCAGGAACTGCGCTTCCTCGACATAGTTGGTGTCGCGGTCACGGCCGGCGATCGATTCCAGACGGGCACGCTGCTCGTTGCGGATCGAGGACAGACGCGAGTTGAGCTGGTCGAGCGAATGCGCCTGGAAGCTCGAGTGCGCGTCGATGGTTGCCTGGCGGTCCTCCATCATGTCGATCAGCCGATCGTTGCGTGCGATGGTGTCGATCTGGGCGTCGAGCTGGTAGAGCTTGGCGGAGAACTCCGCCTGCTCGCTGGTCAGACGCTCGAGCAGATCCGCGAGCTGGGCTTCCTGCTCGTTGAGGTACTGCAGGTCAACTTCCAGATCCGCGCCGCGGCTCGCGTACATATCGCGGGTCTGCTCGATCTGCTGGCGCTTGCCGTAGGCCTTGTCGAGGTCGACCGGGCGGTTGTCAAAGCTGACCCGCACGATCGCGCCGGGGTTGGCCGACTGGGTGATGCGTGCCTGTGCGAGCTGGGAGTCGACAACATCGAGATCGGTCGATGCGAGCGCGACGACCTTGTTGGCGACCTGGAGCTCACGGGTGAGCTGGGCGATCTGGGTCTGGACCTCGGAGAGGTCGGAGCGGACCTCGGCGATCTTGCCGGGGTACTCGGCCTCGAGCTTCTTGATCTGAGCACGCAGCAGGATCGGGTCGTCGATGTGGTCATCGATGATCCCGGTGATGGTGTTCTGTCCCTGCGACATCAGGGCGTGCATGCGGTGCGGCCCCGCGACGGCGACAAGGACTCCACCGGCCAAGACGGCGATGACGGTCCCGCGAACAACTGTTTTTCCAAAGCAACCCATGGCGGCCTCCTCGTATGGTTCTGCCGGTCCTTCCGGCGTTGTGTTTCCTACGGCGGGCAAGGTGCCCGATGTTGTGTGACTGGGAATCGAGCGTCGTCGATTTCACAGCGGGCGAAAAAAAGATGGTGTTCCTGGTCCGAGAGCCGTTCTTGGAGCGAGAAATGGCGGTTTTGCAACGGGAGCGGGGGTTGAGGTGGTATCCTTGTTTGTACTCCATTGGATGAAATCCGCGGGGAGGATTGCCTACCAATGGGGTCCCGCTCGATCGGGCACGCAGGAAAGGGTCCCATGCTGACGAACATGACCACGACTTTTATCGCCCGGCTCCGCGCCAACGACGAATCCGCGTGGTTCGAGCTCTGGGAGACCTTCGGGCCGGTGATCCGGGTCCAGCTCTCGCGGTGGGGACGCGGGCGGATCGGCGTGGAGACCGTCCGGGATCTCTCGCAGGAGACGCTCGCGGCGTTGTCCAACTCCATCGAGCGGTACGACCCCGCGCGAGGGGCCCGGTTCAGCACCTGGCTGCTCGCGATCGCCAAGCATGTGCTGGGCGACGAGATCGACCGGCGGATGGCCCTCAAACGCGGCGGGGGCAAGGCGAACGCGTCGTTCGACGAGTCTTGGATGAAAGCGGATGCGGCGATGGGGGTGGACGATGCCTACGAGGCGTCGGTATTCCGCGCCAAGGTCGAGGCGGCGATCCGGATGGTCGAACGCGAGACCGATTTTATGGATTTCTCCGTGTACCGGATGCGGGTTCTGGACGGGCAGAGCGGCAAGGAGGTCGCGGATTCGATCGGGGTTTCCGAGCCCACGGTGAGCCGAAAGCTCGCCAAGGTCCGCGAGGTGCTCCGCTCGCGGCTGCAGGAGGTCGTAACGACCTATTCGTTCACCAGGGACGAACTTGATGAGGCGGAGCGAAATGGGCTGACGCTTGTTCCCAATAGTGCAGCAGGCGAGCAGGCCGGCTCGCAAAAAACCGCGGATGTCATGTTCGATGACGCGATCGCGGAGATCTACCACCGGCAGATGGAGCTGCGTGCCGAGGACGAGCAGAATCTGCTCGGCTAGAAGCCGCGGAGAGGGCTGGACGCTATGGGCGACGGGCTAACGACACTGATTCAGATCATCTTCACGATCCTCGCGGGTGCATTCGGCGTGGTTCTGCTCATTATGCTGATCGGGCTGGTCTTCAAGGTCTCTTGGAAGATCGTTGGCAATGTGTTCCGCTTCATCGGGGAGACGATCTCCGATTCACTCCGTCTGGTTGGCTCGGTTCTCGCGGCGTTGTTGTTCTCGCCCATGGTGCTGCTCTGCATTGTTGTCGGGCGTTGGTCGGCCTCGAAGCATTATGCGGGCGCGTTCGCCGGGGAGTGCAAGGCCGCGGGGCGTTGTGTGTATCGTTTGTGTGTCGGGAATCCCGCGCGATTGCTGGGGGTCTCGAGTGCGCTGGAGGGTGTGGAGAAGCGGATCCCGGAGGTGGTCGCCGCGGCGCCGGGGAAGGACAAGCCGCCCAAGCGGGTCGGGCAGTTCGATGGGTACACGATCATCGGCTCGCTCAAGGGCGGCGGCTCGGGCGGCAAGCTCTACATCGCGGAACCGGACACGATCAAGCGAGCGGTGTTCGACAAGCGGAACCTGCAGCATGTTGACCAGGTGGTGATCAAGTCGTTCTCGCTGAGCGATGGGTCGAGCCTGCCACAGATTGTTCGTGAGAGCCGGGCGCTCGACGCGGCGCGGAAGCTCGGGCTCGTGATCGAGCACGAGATGACCCCGGAGCGGTTTTATTATGTGATGCGGTATGTCCCGGGCGAGTCGCTCGCGGCGGTGACACAGAACATGCACGCGATGAGCGGCAGCGGGGGGCTCGATGAGCAGCACCTGCGATCCGCGATGGGCTACGGGCGTGATCTGCTCGTGGCGCTCGATGCCTACCACAACGCGGGGCTCTGGCACAAGGATGTGAAGCCCGACAACATCATCGTCGACGGCAAGGGCCCGAGCGCGCAGGCGCACCTTGTGGACTTTGGTCTCGTTACGCCGCTGCGTTCGGCGATGACGCTGACCACGCACGGCACGGAGTACTTCCGTGACCCGGAGCTGGTGCGTCAGGCGCTGCGTGGGGTGAAGGTGCACCAGATCGACGGCAGCAAGTTCGATGTGTACGCCGCGGGGGCGGTGCTGTTCTCGGTGATCGAGAACTCGTTCCCCGCGCA
>JAGQOC010000127.1 GCA_020427745.1 Phycisphaerales bacterium
CGTTATCTCCCCCAGGAAGATTTCCGCAACCTCGCCTTCGACAATGTGAAGAATCCAACCGTCGGCGGCTCGGTCTTGGTCTGCCCGAACCATCCAGACGCCGGTCGCTCATACACATTAAATCACTGGGCCGCCTCCGCGGCGGAGGTCAAGCTCGACTGGACCACCGGAACCGCAAAGTATTACAAACCGGGCTCAGATTCCGCGAACGCGGCAACCTACAGGATGGGGCAGGCATTCGATGACACTGTCTCTCGTTCGAGCGACATCGTCCTCTACGGCGAAGCGTGGGGACTCTGGACATCAGAAGTCGAAAACGAGTATGATGAACGGACTTGGTTTTCCAACGGGAGCATGGGATCGACCTTCCTCCCCGGCGAACGCTTTGGCGGGGGGAACGGCGTGACGAGCGGCTGGATCGGAAACTGGAGGGGCAGCGGCACCATACCCCGCGCCACGGAGATGGGCACGGACACCAGCGCCGAGCCCCGCGGCTACATGCCCTACTACCGCCACCCACGCCCCAGACGGGACGAACCGTTCGCGATCGAGGGCGCCGCAAACATCGCCTTTGCCGATGGACATGTCGACCAAGTCACGCCCTCCGATCTCTTCGATGAAACAACCGGCCGAAGCACCTACCGAATCCTCTGGTCCCTCACCGATCGCCAGGTCGAGGACCGCGAACTGGGACCCCTGAACCCATGAGCTCTGTCCGCCAGATCGCCAACGAGCTCGGTATCTCCGTCGCCACGGTGTCCCGTGCGATCAACCAGAGCAGCGGGGTCAGCAAGGAGACCCGTCGCAAGGTACTCCAGGCCGCGGAGAAATACAGCTACCGCCCGTCGACCGGACGCAAGCCCACCAATGTGATCGGGCTGGTCTACCCGGAGGAGCCGGTCAAGTCGGATCTTGGTGACTTCGAGGCGGCGCTCCTCTCGGGCATCCTCCGAGGCGTCTACGAGAAAAAGCACGACCTGACATTCATCAGCGCAACCCGCGACAAGCACATCGACGAGAGCTTCACCCAGTTCTTCCACCGCAAGGGCGTCCGCGCGATCATCATGCGCTCGCTGGGCGACACCGGGCTTGTTGAACGGATCGCATTGGAAGACTTCCCGACACTGCTGGTCGCCGATCGGAGCGATGATCCGCGCGTGAACTACATCGATTCGATATCCCGGGACACCTCGCGAAAAGCCGTCGAGCACCTGATCGGGCTCGGTCATAAGCGGATCGGGCTCGCGATGCACAACCGGATCGACACCGACCACGAGGACCGCATGGCGGGATACCGCGATGCGCTGGACCACGCGGGCATCCCGTTCGACGATGCGCTCGTCGTCAAGGCCGAGGCGAACACAGGCGGCGGAGAGATCATGCTCACCCGCCTCCTCGAGCTGGAATCCCCCCCCACCGCGATCTACTTCACCAACCCGATGTCAACGATCGGCGCGCTGCACAAGTGTCTGCGCCTGGGCATCAAGGTCCCGCGCGACCTCTCGATCGTTGGCTTCGATGACTCGGTCTCGCGGTTCCAGACATTCCCGAGATACACCGCGGTCTGCCAGGACGCGGTCGCGCTCGGCGAGGAGGCCGCACGCTGGATCGCGCGGGCCGCCCAAGCGCAGGAGACCCAGCCCTTCCGTGAGGTCCGCCCGACCACATTCGAAGTGCTCGAATCAACCTCCTTCGCGAGCATCACGCCGATCCGGATCAACCGGAACGGCGAGATCGATCGGACCGTCTAGCACTCCATCGGGACCCCGACCAACGCACGATGCAACTCCTCGGTTCAATCCTGCTCACGGTGCGCAGCCTGTCCGCGGGTGTGTGGGTGATCGGGGCTTTGCTGATCGTGAGCGGCATCCTGCTCCTGGCGAGACCCGACCGAGCCGACCAGAGCAAACTGCAGATGTGGGTGTTCTCCCCCGAGCACCAGCAGATGTACATCCCGATGATTCAGGAGACAAACGCGCAGCACCCGGAACAGTCGGTGGACCTGACACTGATGAGCATCGCCGCGATCAAGAGCCGGATGATGAGCGGGTTCTTCGGGGGGCTCCCCACCGCGGACCTCATCGAGGTCGAGCGTGCAACCGTTGGGCAGGCCTTCCTCGGCCCGGTCGAAGCGATCGGGTTCCGAGACCTGACCGATCGCCTCGAAGCCGAGGGCCTACTCGATGGCTTCAACCCACCCTCGCTGAGCCCCTGGAGCGTGGACGGGCGTGTGTTTGGGTTGCCGCACGATGTCCATCCCGTGATGCTCGCGTACCGCGCGGATCTCACGGAAGCCGCGGGGATCGATCTGACGCAAGCGACCACATGGGACAAGTTCTTTGAACTGCTCAGGCCCATGATGGACGAGAACCGCGACGGAGAAGTTGATCGCTATCCGCTCTCGTTCTGGTACACCCAAGAGGACAATGTCGAGCTCTTGCTGCTGCAGGGCGGCGGGCGGCTCTTTGACGAGCGGGGCGTGCCGACCATCGACAACCCCAAAAACGCCGAGCTTCTCGCAAAGATGATTTCTTGGAGCGTTGGTCCGGACCGCGGGGTGATCGATATCGAGGAGTTCTCCGCCGCCGGTCACCAGGCGCGGATCGATGGCGACGCGATCGCGTACCTGACGCCGGACTGGATGTGCTCGATCTGGCGCATGCATGTACCCAAGATCGGGGGCAAGATGAAGCTCATGCCCTTGCCCGCGTTCGAGCCCGGCGGACGGCGCACAAGCGTGCGTGGTGGGACCATGCTCGGGCTGCCGAAAGCATCCGAGCATTTCGAAGAATCATGGGAGACGGCCAAGCTGCTCTACACCTCACCGGCGATCGCCCGCGAGCTCTACACGATGGTCGATATCATCACGCCGGTGCGGGCGCTCTGGGACGACCCGATCTACGACGAGCCGGACCCGTTCTTCATGGGGCAGCCAAAGGGGCGGATGTACATCGAGCTCGCGACCGAGATCCCGCTGCGTACCTCCTCGCCCTACAACCAGAACGCCCGGTTCGCGGTGCGAGACGCGGCGATGAACCTCGCGGAATACGCCAACGCCAATCGTGTGTACGACGCCGAGGGTCTCGAAGAAGAGGCGGCACGCTTGCTCCAAAGAGCCCACGCGGAGGTTGTCCGCCAGATGTCCCGCAACGCGTTCGCGAGGACGGAGTAGCATGAGCGTTTCGCAGAAACAACGCGTGGTCTTCTGCTGGGCGATGCTCGCGCCGTTCCTCGTGCTGTTCGTCGTGTTTATGGTCTACCCGCTCATCCAGTCCGCGGCCCTCTCGACCAACCAAACCTACGGCCCCGGCACACGCACCTTTGTCGGTGCCGGCAACTTCAAGAATCTCTTCCACGACCCGCAGTTCTGGAAGGCTCTCAAAAACACCGTGATCTACGCGCTCGGCTCCCTGTTTATCCAGCTCCCGCTCGCGTTCGGACTCGCACTCGTACTCAACTCCCGGCGTCTCCGCGGGCGTGCGATCTACCGGCTGGTCTTCTTCAGCCCCCAGCTCATGGGGCTCGTCTTTGTCTCGATCCTCAGCGCGCTCGCGTTCGAGAAGCGGGCGGGGCTCGTGAACAAGGCCATCGCGTGGGTCACGACGAACCGCGACTTCCTCGAAACCCCCTGGCTGCAGCAGTATGTCATGGAGACACTCATCCTCATCTCGCTGTGGCTCTATGTGGGCTTCAACATGATCTACTTCCTCGCGGCTCTGCAGAATGTAGACAAATCGCTCGTCGAAGCCGCCGAGATCGACGGGGCCGGCCCGCTCGCCAAGCTGGTTCATGTGATCGTGCCCTCGGTAAAGCCCGTCGCGACCTTCGTGATCCTCCTCTCCATGATCGGCTCGCTCCAGCTCTTTGAGCTACCCTATGTCCTCCTCGATGGCTCGGGGGGCCCGGACAACAAGGGGCTCACCATCGTCATGTACCTCTACCAGAACGGGTTCGATCTGGGTGATCTCGGCTACGCCAGCGCGATCGGCTGGGCGCTCGCGTTCATGCTCATCGGGCTCGCGGCGATCCAGATCCGGATGGTCCGCAGAGAGGAACGCAACGCATGAGCCGCCCAAGCATCAAACCCAAATCGGTCCTGACGCACACGGTACTGATCCTGCTCGCGATCATCGTGCTCACGCCGTTCGTGTGGATGTTCATCGCGTCGCTCAAGACGCAGGAGGATTTCTTCAGCGGGCTGTTCCTGCCCGCCGGCGACGGATTCCTCGGGATCGGATGGGACAAGCTCACGCTGGATAACTATCGGAACCTCTTCGACAAGGGGTTCGAGAACGCGCTGATCAACTCGCTGTTCTATTCATCCGCCAGCGCCCTCTTCGCGACCTTCACCGCGTGCGCCGCGGGCTATGTGCTCGCCAAGCACCGCTTCCGTGGGCGTGAACTCGTGACGCTGGTGGTGCTCGGGGCGTTGATTATCCCCCCGACCCTGCTGATTGCACCGAGCTACGAGCTGCTGTTCAAGCTCGATCTGCTCGACACCCGCTGGGGGCTGCTGCTCCCAACGCTCGCGCCCGCGTTCGGGGTGTTCCTCTTCCGCCAGGCGGTGAAGCAATCGGTGCCAGACGAGCTCATCGAGGCCGCCCGGATCGACGGGTGCTCGGAGTTTGGGATCTTCTTTATGATCGTGCTCCCGCTTGTCCGCCCGATGATCGGTGCGTTCATGCTGATCACCTTTCTCGGGATGTGGAACAACTTTGTCTCGCCACAGATCATCCTGCAGACCGAGAGCAAGCAGCCGCTCTCCGTCGCGATCGCCCAGCTCCGCGGCGTGTACCGGACGGACTACGGGCTGCTCATGGCGGCGACGGTCGTGTCGATCACCCCCGTCGCCGCTCTGTTCCTCCTGCTGCAGAAGCAGTTCATCTCCGGGCTCACGAGCGGCGCGGTCAAGGGCTGAGATTCGTTCGATATCAAATAAAAAACACCGGGCCTCTCGACCCGATGCTTGTTTTCTTGATGCGATTGAGATGATGCTTACTCGGGGCAGCCCTGGTTGTAGGCATCGAGGAACGCGAAGACATCGAAGACATCCAGCTGCCCGTCGCCGGTGAAGTCCGCCGGGTTGGTGCAAGGAGCGCTCCCGCTCACAAGCGAGAAGTCATCCCAGAAGGTCGCGCCGCCACCCTGGACCGGGAAGCCCGCATCAGAGCCCAGCTGGATGTGGAGCAGCGCAACGGTCATCGAGGCCGTGCCCGCGGGCGCGATCCCGCTGACGGAGGACTCGATCCACTCATCCGTGGGGCTCACACCGGGCGTCAGCGCGGTCTGCTCGACCGCTTCGAGGGCGTTGCCGCCCGCATCGCGGAAGACCATCTGAATGAGGATGATGTTCTCGTTGCCGAGCGGAGCAACGGCCTGGTGCTGAACGCTGCCCGAGAGCGTGTAGAGCTCGCCCGGGGTAATCCCGCTCACCTGCTGCAGGAGGACCTGATCCGCCTGCGAACCGATGCTGGGCCCGAACATCTTGGCGGTGAACGAGCCGTCCAGAGCGATGATCTCGCCGCTGTCGGCCTTATAGACCTCCCCGTAGTTCTCCCATCCCTGGAACAGGATGAAACCGGGCCCGTCGACCTCGAAACTGCTGTTGGTCATCAGGTTCTGTGCCATCGCGGTTGCGGGCATCAACCCGAGGACGATTGCGGGGATCAACTTGGAAAACTTCATGCTCTGCTCCTTGGTGTACGCATGGATGAATATGTAACAGTTACATGACTGTAGCGAGTTTTGCGTTCTACACAATCCAAAAACGCCGCTTTGTGGAAGATTTTCTCTGTTCAACGGACCACACTGTCCGGTTATCGGAGCGACCCAACCACGCCCGGGATCTCCCCGCCGTTGCTGGCGATCACCCGCTTGTACCAGTGATAGGAGTCCTTCGGGATCCGCTCGAGCGTCGCGTAGTCCAGATAGACGAGCCCGAACCGGAGCGCATACCCCTCGGCCCACTCGAAGTTGTCGGT